>DATNQS010000130.1:0-4834 GCA_036703925.1 Candidatus Sericytochromatia bacterium | reverse complement strand
TTAAGAGAAGGATAGTAGCGATTAGAATTTACGGGCATTGCTAGCGCTGTAACATACGAACGTTCTGGTTCAGCAACCATTAGGGGTCGAACAGACGGTGCGATAGTCTTGCAGAGAATTGCTGGTATCGTTGCGGACGATAGTGGAATACAAGATCGCCAGGGGTCGTCGATTTTGGTCACCCAGCCCACTGACAAAGCGGAGGGATGCTTGTGCCGTTTGTAGACCGCTTAAGTTTTGACGCAGGAGTGGATTGTCGGAGTAAACCCGTACGCCTAAGCGGAAGCCAGAGGTAGGCACCGATGACCCAGCTGTACCAGCCGTACGAAACGTCTGCACCAGAAATTGTGACTGGCAGGCAGCGGGATTGCTGGGATCAAGGTCGGTGTTGACCGGAAGCAAGGCAGTAACCGGAACGGTGACACCTGTGTAAGTGTTGCAGCTTGCGCTTGAGTTTGCCGACTTCAACACACCAGAAGCAATGCTAGTGGGGGCAGGCACATTGTTAATGCTGCCAACGACAGCAGGCAGGTCAGCGGTTGTATAAACGCCGCGCTCCACCACTGCTCGGACTCGATCGATCTCTGCTTGAGCCACTTGCAAGGCTTGTTCTGCCTTACGGCTTTGCACACGGGTTGCCGTGATGAAGAAGATCGGCGGGGTAATCGCGATCAGCGTGATGGAAACCACGACGATCGCCACCAAACATTCAATCAACGATAACCCCTCATCCCGCTTTGTACTTTGTGCAGACGGGGCTTGACGCAGTGGCAAACGAGTCAACAGAGAGAGTAAGGGATGGTGGTTTTGCATCGCTGCGGCAGAAAGGGGATTGGGCATTGCTGTCGTGGCGATCGGTGCCGTAGGTTTATTGGATGAACCGAGATCGAGGGACATAATCATGACTCCGACAGAGTGAAGCAGGACAAGAGTTAAGCAGGACAATTAATGTTTGCAGGAACTCCGTTGATGCCTGCGCCCCTGGCCGCAAGGCAGAGTCTCCTAATGTAAGGATCATTCGCAGGCAGTTCTGAATAGAACTCGTTGCGGTTTTTGCCAGCGGTAATAAAGCGAGAAGCTGCCGGACCAGCTGGCGCAAGCTGAAGGGCAGGATCGTAGCCCCAAATCCGGTTGGGAGGCCAGTAGTATCTGATGGCTTCAGTATTAGGCGAGGTCGGTAACGTTGTGGCTGGTTCCCAAACATCCTGGTCAAAGGGCGCAGTCGCAGAATTGCTGAAGTTAAGCTGTAAGAACGAACCTGCAAACCAGAGATTTCTGTCTTGCCAGCTTTCCAGGAAGCGAGGGAAGTTGTGTAGCCCACCATAGGACTGACCTTCCCTTGAGGGCACAATGCCACTCACAATGATGGAGTTCACCGTAGTGCCTGCATTGCTGGCTGGCATCAGCGACTTGTCATCAGTAAACGGATCGAAGGTTTCGCTGCCACTAGCTCCATAAGGAGTACCGTTAGCTTTCAACGGGTTGTTATTGCGGTCAAAGCGAATCGGCGCAGCAGTCAGGGCAGCCGCATCAGTTGTGCTATCTTCCCGTAGCCAACTTGTCGCGCCAAGATTCGTCGTCGGACGGTTTTGGTTTAAGAACGATGTCCTATTACTGGTACAGCCTGGACCAAACAGCCCATAACCAGGGTTTGCAGTGTTTGTCAGATTGTCGTACCTGGCGCCAGTGATTGTGCCGTTAAAGCCTGCGTTTGCAACGAACGCATCCTCGATACTGCCATCGCAGAAGCTATCAGACAGGATGGAAATCGCATCGGCAAGAATTTCGGTCGGTCGCCAGCGATCGCCCCCTGGGCCAACTCTGGCAAAGTTTGGATTGCGGTTCGTCCGACCATAAAACTGAGCTTGCGTATAAAGTCCATTCCCCCCGTTACCAGGCACCAGGGTTTGAGTAAATTCCTCGACAGTGGCACCAGGCGTATCATCAGCACCCGTCCGATGCAAGTTGAAATCGCCTTGGATGTAAACCGGGCTATCGGTAAAGAAGGAAAGACCGCGAGTGTTGGCTGTGCTGGCAAGCGCGAACGAATCATTGCGCTTAAGCTGTACACCATTGCGAAGCCGGAAACCATGAGGGCGACGATCAGGGTCGGCAATATAGTCTACTTGCTTGGTGCTGATTGCAACGCCATTTGCATTGGTGGCGAGTGTCGGATCAGATGGGCTGGCTGAATTGGTGGCATTGGTCACTACAGGGGCAGCACCACCTGCTGGTCGGGCGATCGCATCTTCTCGCACCGCATCTTCCCGGAAGGCATAGACAATGCCACTAACAGGTAGCCAGGGTGTCCCAGCAGTGGTGTTGGATAGACTCCGACTCCGCAGCATACCCAGGTCAATATCCATTGTGCGGGTCGTCATCATTTCGCGACCGTTAAACACACCTCGATCAAGGAAGCCCACCGCTCTAAGGTTTCCGCCTGTATCGATGATCATGTTGGGTGAAACATTTGCGCCAGTGACGTTGGAGCGTGTTTGCAGAATCGGCAATCTCCAACCGGAGGTGCTGGTAGCTTGCGGCTGCATGGCGATCTCTAAGAAATTATCAACCGTGCTACCAACAACCTTGTACTCATAAGTTCCGCTGGTCGTTCCCTGAACATACGTATCGGTGGGGTAAGGTTCATCTGTAGGCTGGAGGTTGCTTGGCAATGGAGTTGCCGCACCATCGTAATCATGATTAACCTTAGGGAACAGGTAAAAGAGAGACGGATACATTGGTCTCAACGCACACAGCATGGCGATGCCAGCTTTCTTGGGCTCGATACCACCACCTGTGCCGTTAAAGATGTTAGTGGGATTGTTTGGGTCCGTGGATGGACCGTTTGGATCACAACCAGCCGCAAATTTGAAGCGCCAATTAACACCGCCAGCGCCAAATGTATAACCTCCTGACGCATACTCTGATGAGGGCAAAAACCCAAACTGACGGTCTCGATTAATCTGCTGGGTCAGACTAATGAGAATAGCTAATGACAGTTGATTGCCGCTCAGACCTTTGAGTAGAGTGCTGGGCAGCGGAAAATTTGGGGTGCCATCACCGGTATTATTCGTACAGTCATAGACACCGTTAATCAACTGACAGGTTTTGAGTGCTGGTGAGCCTTCCACAGGGGTATTGTTGCTAGTACCCTTGAAATTTGCCCAGATCTGATTGCCCAAGCTCGTTAGATCTCCAGAGTTGATCCCGCCGCTTGCGATGGTATCAGCAATGCTTGAGCCTTGCACGATAGAGAGCTGGTAGCCCAACATACCCAGGGTGCAGGTAGCAGTATGCAGGGTAGACTTATCAGCCATGCTCAAGGTTGCGTAGGCACTACCGCTATCAAGCAGGGCGAGTGTACGGCGGAGTTCAGAGAAATTACCCCACATTGAGGTGAGGGGATAGGGATGCACGATAGAGCCAGAGGTTTCCTGCTTAGGTGGGAAGGCACCATCGGGGTCGCCTGCAAAGTTTGCCAAGTTGCGGAGCGCCTTACCCAGGGGTTGGGTAGGGGCGATCGCCGCACTAAAAGCGCCCTCAGAAGCAAGATACGCTGGAGCAGTAAACTCCCAGCCATTGGTGCCCGCACCGTTTAAGAAGTCCGTGACGAGCGGTCTGCTAACACCACCAGCGCCATAAAACTGTCTATTTGCTGTATTAAAGTTAATGCTGGCAGCAAGCGTGGCAGCCGTACCGGGATGAGCGGTACTTGCAAAACAGGCAACGGGAAGATTCGGACCAACGGTACTGCCTGCATGATAGACTGCCGTTGACTGCACGGCGGCAAGGTTGTCTCGCAAGGTGCGCCGCTGGCGCTTCTCGTGACTAAGACTAGCCGTTTGGTTGGGTGGGTAGAGTGGATCATTCCTGCCAGCCCATCCTCCCGAGTTGCCAAGTTGCAGACGTTGACCAACAATGAGCCGTAGCCCTTCGTTAAAGGCGCGTCGTTCCCAGTAGCCATCTAAACCAACGTTAGCAGCAGTAGAGGGATTCGATGGATCAACGGTGCCACTAACCAGGGCGGTAACATTACTTGTGATTAAATCGCCCATCTTGTTCGGCGCTACAACCGCAAGTTGGTCGCTGTAACGGGGCTTGGGTCCCCAGCGGTTATCGGCTCGGTAGAGGTCATCCACATAAGGCTTTACCTCTGCCTGGTTATAGATGCGAGGTGTGCCTGTGTTCGGTAAGCCCTTCCAACCTGTCTTATAGTTAGCTCGGTTTGATGGATTGCCGCCCCGTGCCCGACTCACATCCTCAGTCAGTAGCTTGACTGGGTCTAAGGCAACTTGAGCAGCGGTGTTAGTCTGATTCGCCGATCCACCGTTATCGCCGTTGTCGAGGGTCGCAATTTGTGATGGTTGAGCAGGGTTAGTCGTTGCGGGCCAGATGTGAATGCTGGAAGACCCGTTGTAATCGTTATCGCGTATGCTTCCCGCAAACGCCAAGCCAATATAATCGTCAGGCTTTGACGGATCATTAGTAGGGTTGGTAATGTTTGTGACTGTGATTTCTGAGTTCGCCGCAGTACTCATTAAGCATGACGCTTGAGAACTCACCAGATAGGCATTAAAACCATTATTCGGCTTGGTCATGAAGCTGCCTTCGGTGTGCATGGCTCCATTCCAGTTAAAGGTAGGATTAGGGAAGATTTCCATGTCGTAGCGGAACCAGGCTCCCCACTTATTCCCCCGATCGAGCTTCCGGTCTTGCTGCATTTCCAGCGTTGTGAAGCTGCCATTAGTGTTAATGGTGTCTGGGATAACGAGCGCATCGACCTGGAAGTTTTTGCGGAGCGTTGAAGAGGTGCTTAGATCCTGGAACCAGCCCT
>DATNQS010000129.1:0-4056 GCA_036703925.1 Candidatus Sericytochromatia bacterium | reverse complement strand
GACGTTGTTAGTATGGCAGAACGATAGGTTGGTAACTCGAGCGTGGAAACTACTGCTTTTAATGTTCTCGTTCTGATAACCTTTGGGCTACTGGTCATTATCAGTGGTGGCGTTGGCTATCTCACTTTTGCAGAATGGCGCGATCGCCGTCGTCGTGAACAGGATCTTCGTGGCGATCGGCCCATTCGCAGCAGCACAAATAAAGTGGATAGCCCGCGCAGTGCTGATTCGGCTCGCAAAGTGAAAAGTAGCAAAACCAAAAGTAGTGCTAAGAAAAGTAGCACTAAGAGGTAATTTGTGATCAAGTGATGACAATCTGCGATCGCTGCTTTCAAAGCAGGAGCAAGTTGTTCATAGGATACAGTCTGTGTGCTTAAATCTTCTCTAAACTAAGGAAACTTTGGCAGGTAACAAGAGTTCTGTCATCACGATAGAGAAAGGTTACAGGTTAATGTGAGAGACCTTAGAGAAACGTCAGTTCTAGTCAGACTGCATGAATACTGGATCGGAGAAACAATTTCCTTGGGTTTCCTTTAGCTTGCTACTCGTTGCCTATGCTTCGCTCGGTTGGTTGCTAGCAAGTCCAGACCTAACTAGTCCAGCATGGCTAGCCTCAGCTTGCTATCAAACGTTTGATCTTGCTAGGGGCACGCTGTCGGCAACAATGCAGCCGCGAAGTATTTGCCGTCTAATAGTAAAGGAAAATCTTGTTGGTGCAGCACTGGCATTTGCTTGGATTATTGTTGCTTCGGTCGCGTTTCGATCGCCGTTAACCAGCTTTAGCCGCTTCGTTGCCCACTGGTTCAAATCCGATACGGTTGCTTTTTTATCTCTATGCGTTGTTGCAGGAATGCTGACGCTTATTCTGTTCTGGCTGAAACTTTTTCTCCAGATTACAACGATTCTAGCCAGTGAAGCGCTAGCAAGAATTGACCTGCAAACACTAGGGTTCAGTACAACTCAAGCCTTCTGGATTCTAGTAGTTCTTTCATCAATCGGTTTAGGTCTTGGATGGGTTGTGCGTCTAGCTGTTTGAGATCGCGCTAACGCACAAAAAAAGCAGCCGTTTGGCTGCTTGAAGGAATGCATGAGGATACAGCGATCGTAAAACTGTTTAACCCAAAGCCCGGTACAGTTACGGTATTTGCAACGCCCCAAGCACCAGCTTTGCTATAAAAGGGCATCACGTGAGGGACACTGCAAAAACCGTCACATTTAATCTCATGCTCACCCACAAAGCCCCTGAGACTGTCCATAAGCGTTTAACTGTCTCCGTTGCCCCTCAGCACTACACCTGAGGGGCAATTTATTTTTTGTGCCAATTTTGCTATTTGAGCTGTCCATTAGATGCTCTAGCCAAGCTTGTGAAAGTTACTAAAGCAGCCGGAAGATGAATGGATAACGGAACGCTTGGTCAGGCTGGTTAAGGCTATGAGAGACTGCCCAGAGCGTCAGCCCCCAGTGCACTAGCCACCAAATGCCCCCAGCTAAACCAAGGGTAATGAACGAGAGTGGCACAAGAATCAAGCCATACAACCAAACATTGAAATGGAAGTTAATGGCTTCCTTAGCATTGTCCTTCACCACAGGATCGTCAGAGACAAACAAAACGGCGATCGGGATAGCTATAGAGATAACTAAGCCACTCAGAAAAATTGACCCATGACTTAGAGCCGACAGCAGCTTACGTTTATCGGGATCGAATACTCCAGGACTTTGCATCTTAACCGTCTCCCGCTAAAGGATGTTTGCTTACAATTGACAATATACAGCGATCGAAGTCCACTGAAGTTGGTGAGAACACTACTGACACAGACGAGATTACCGAATTGACCGTGGCTGTACTGCTGTCTTCTATCTCCTACCTCAACTGCAATTTTGTCAGCGCTTTAGTGATCAAAAATGGCTGCTATGGGGCATTCTGACAAGAAGAGCTAGTGAGCAATACGCATAACGGTAAGCGTCAGTACACACATTCTTATGTCATAGTGCCAGAATCATCCTAGATTTAGAGTGCAGATTAGGCGGGCTAAAGTAGTTTCAAAGCTAACCAGCATGACCACTACATTAGCCTTTTGACTGCGGCATCGGCACATAGTCCTTTTAGAGGCTTGTACTTGTATAGACGCTTTGACTCTCAATCCTTAGTTGGTGCTTATGAACGCTAGATCGCCGCATCTGCCTGATCCCAATCCTGGAGACAGTACTATTGACGTTGCAGTGCACCGAGAGGTGGAAATTGTCTCAATGATGCCTGATGCGCTTAACAAAAGCGTCACCCGCGGTCAGGCAGGTAGCGATCGTAGCCGCGTTGAAGCAGCACCTCAGACCGAATCGGTGTATGTCGAGCCTATGCCACATCGTGGCAACCATTCCTTAGAGCTATTAGAAACAGGACAGAACCACTCACCAGGCGGGTCGCTTGTTACTGGTAAGCGTAGCTTTGGTGCTTTTCTGGCTCCTTTGACAAAGGACAGATTTAAAGAAGTAGTTAGTGATGTCGAGCAAAAGCTTCAGGTCGTACATCAAACCCTGTCCATGCTGGACAACCTAATGGATGCACAGGGGTTTGACGCGATTTTAGAGGAGATGCTGCGCTCCATTACGCTCAAAACGAGTGAGCTACTGAACGCCGATCGCGCCACGATTTACTTACTCGACGAAGACAAAAATGAGCTTTGGGCGATCGTGGCAAAAGACGAACGGGGCAATAATCTGGAGCTGCGCCTTCCTGCCACCGTAGGGATCGCTGGTGAAGTTGCCACCAAGTTGGAAGTCGTGAATATTCCCTACGATTTCTACGAGGATCATCGTTCTGAAGCAGCGCGGAGGTTTGATGAAAAAAATCACTACCGCACCTACACAATGCTGGCAATGCCCTTGCTAGATGAGTCGGGCAAGCTAGTTGCAGTAGTGCAGTTGATTAACAAGCTTAAGCAAGACCTTGATCCCTATGCGTCGTTGGAGGAAAAAATCGATCGCGATGGTTTTACCTACAAAGACGAGCAGGTGTTCGAAGAATTTGCGCCTTCGATTCGGCTGATTATTGAATCGTCGCGCTCGTTTTACAAAGCGACACAGCAACAACGTGCAGCTTCTGCCTTAATGAAGGCAACCAAATCTCTGAGCCAGAGCAGTCTAGATCTCCAGGAAACCTTGAAAAAGGTGATGGACGAAGCGCAAGAGCTGATGCAGGCAGACCGCAGTACTCTATGGCTCATAGACCGCGATCGTGACCAGCTTTGGACAAAGATCCCAATTAACGACGTGCTTCAGGAACTCCGTATTCCTATGGGTGCAGGTTTTGCTGGACAAGTGGCAACGACAGGTGAGCCTGTAATTATCCCCTTCGACCTGTATGACGATCCCAACTCCCAAACGTCGAAAGATACTGACAAAAAAACGGGCTACCGGACGTGCAGCATCCTCTGTATGCCCGTCTTTAACGCTAATAGCGAGCTAATTGGCGTGACGCAGCTTATTAACAAGAAAAAGCAGGGCGATTACCCTGCCTATGACCCTGCTAATTACCCCGAAGCACCAGACTGCTGGCGCGCCAGCTTTAACCGCAACGACCAGGAGTTTATGCAGGCATTTAACATCCAGGCGGGTGTCGCCCTGCAAAATGCCAAACTATTTGAGACAGTCAAGCAGCAAGAGCAGATGCAGCGAGACATTCTGCGATCGCTCAGCAATGGGGTCATCTCGACCGACAAAAAGGGCAACATTATCGCCGCCAATGAAAGCGCTAAAAAACTGCTTGGACTAAGCGATGGCGACACGCTTGAAGGCAAAGCCGTCAGTGACCTCATTAAGATCGATAAAGCCGACTTTACCAAATGGTTTGCGACAGGGCTGAGTGGCAAAGACGAAAAGAGCCGTCAGCAATACTACCCCGACCAGCTTTTGCATCCCTACAAGGGCGAAGAGCAGCACAGCATCAATATGTCGATCAACACGATCGCGGATGCCAAAGATGCGGCGATGGTGTCAGGTGCGCTGGTGGTGATGGAAGACATTAGCGATGAAAAACGGCTCAAAAGCACGATGTATCGC
>DATNQS010000128.1:0-3834 GCA_036703925.1 Candidatus Sericytochromatia bacterium | reverse complement strand
AAGCAGCTAGCCCTAGGGTTTGTCAAACAGCCCGTCCCGCCGTAGTAACTCTCTACGCCAGCACCGAAATTGGGTCGGGTAGTATTGTTAGTCCGCAAGGGTTGGTGCTGACAAACTACCATGTTGTTCAAGCAGCGGACGACGGGCAAATAAGCGCACGAGGATGGGGCGGTAGCTTGTTTAAGGGGCAAGTGATTGCTACTGATCCGGGTAATGACCTGGCATTGGTACAGTTAGACGCCAGAGAGCTGTTGCCAGAAATTCGCTTTGCCAAAGCAACAACCTTCCAGGCAGGTCAAACTGTTTGCGCGATCGGCAGTCCGTTAGGGCGTACGGGCGTTATTACACTGGGAACGCTGAAAGGCACTAATGAGAACGGCGATCTGCAATCGTCTATCCTGTTGCATCCGGGAAATTCGGGTGGACCGTTGCTCAATCAACAGGGTGAGATGATTGGTGTGAATAAGGCGATTTGGCTCTCAGAAACGGGTGAGAATGTCGGTATTGGGTTTGCAACGGCAACGGCGAACGCACAAGCTTTTATTGAGCAGAACCGTCAGACAGCAACTGCGTTCGCGCAACAACCTGGGTTTCCTGAGCAAGACACTCTGCCCCAAGCACCTGTAAGCTTTGGTCTCGATATACCGATCGAGCCACCAGCAGAGGCTAGCTTGCCGCCGAAAGCATCTATTGCTACGCAACTAGGCGCATTAATCAATGAACAATCGCTGGTTATTCAATTAGTTGAACCTGAGTCCCTAGCTGAGAATGCTGGCTTGAGTGCAGGCGATCGTCTAGTTGCGGTTGATCGCCAACCCCTAGCTCGGCTTGAAGAACTGCAAACGTTTCTCAATCGCCGCCCCAGTAGTGCTGTTTTTACGATCAGTCGAGATCAACAGCAGCAAGAGATTTATCTCAACTTCTAAGCGATCGCTAGAGAGTTAGAGCACGATCGTCACCTAATAGGATGAACAGCAACGCATAAGCTAGTCTTATGCGCCAAGTTCGCAAAGACGCTTGGCAGCCAGAGACACATCATTTCGTTTAAGAGCGGCACGAACAACGAAGCACTGCCTGGAGAAAGGAGGCCAAAAGCTTTCTAAGAGCGAATGGTCTTCACTCTTCACTACATTGCTGCAATTATGCTTGCGCTATGTTAAAAAACAACGCATAACTTAACAGAATCCTTTACTACTTTCCTCACCCTTACTGATGATTATTGGAATGAATATGGCGTTATTGCTTGATTCCTTCTGCATGTCATTAACTTCTGTTAATCAGCCGCATGAGTGATTACAGATGAGCCTGCCGCTGCAATTTAGAACTATAGGTAGTCAACAGCAATGACGATCGCGCAATCTTTCTGAGCGCTTAGACGCTAGTTTAATTTATTGCTTTTAGCTCATTTTCTAGACTTTACTACCGCTGCTTTCTCTGATATTATTCCATGAGGGACATATACAACTCCGTTCTCTGATTCAAATTAGCTTGACTAAGATCTGACGGAGCAAAAGCCTGGCTGCTTTTTGATGATGCAATTGAGCATTATTCGACCGTTCGATTTTGAGAAGGTTGAATTTTTTCAGGTGAATGATCTAATGTATGGCTAGTTGCATGACAGCTAACTACATCAGTGCTGCATCCCTATGTACTAGGCAGTCTGGGTACTAGGCAGTCTGGCAGTCATATGCTTATTGCAACGCCATTTATTAAGTCAGTTTGTCCTGCTTACCGTCTGTTTTACAGGTGCCCATATGGAAACATTAGCCTTTCTTCATGCTGCGATTGCTCACGAAGATCCAACCCCCGATCCTACAATCGTAGCGTTTGAAAATATTGACTTAAAAGCGTCAACCTCCCTGGCAATGGGTTGTGTTGCTGCGGGAATTGTAGCCGCAACTCTATCTCATACTGATCAAGCTCAAGCCGCTATTTACTACGGGCAGCGGGGTTCGGGGGTTTCTTCCCTTCAATCAGCGCTTGGAGTTTCGCGTGATGGTGTTTTTGGACCGCAAACGCTCTCCGCTGTGAGAACATTTCAAGCTAGGAGAGGTTTGGCTATTGATGGTATTGCGGGACCAGCCACTCTGAGCGCTCTGGGTTTGGTTGCAACTCTTGGTCCTGGCGGTAGCAGTGGTGGTCCAGTACCTGTGTCTGGTGGTGCGTATGTAACAGCTAGCAGTGGGTTGATTGTTCGTAACAGTCCGGCTGGCTACCAGATTGGCAGCCGTGGCTATGGGGCCCGTGTCGGTCTGACTGGCGCACAGCAATATGCAGCGGGTCGCAACTGGTCTCAGCTTTCTAGCGGCGGTTGGGTTGCCAGTGCATATTTAAGCACCAGTGGTGACAACGGTGGTACGAGTGTCCCGATCGGTAGTGGTGCTTATGTAAATGCTGGCAGTGGTCTGCTAGTACGCAACGCTCCAGGTGGCTATGTTATTAGCAGCCGTGGCTATGGGCAACGGGTGGGTTTAACAGGCGCAGAGCAGTTTGCTAACGGCTACACATGGGCACAGCTTTCTGGCGGCGGCTGGGTTGCTAAAAACTATCTCAGCTTCAACTAGCTGAACGCTTGCAGCTTTATGCTCTAGAAAATCTGGCGCTCCTTTTTCGTCATACGATTAGGTAACGCCAGATTTTTGTGTATTCAGGTCTTATGCACTTAGCTGTGAACGATCGCGCTGTCATTGAGTCATGATCTAGTGCAATTAGCAAAGCAATAGTGCGGGAAAGCCTGTGGCACTGTTTTTTCGCCAAGATGAGAGGTGTTTGAATGGAAAAGCACCTGCATTCGCTTCGCAGCCAACGATCGCTGTAAATTTCATCAAACAGCACAAGTTAATATATAACAGACAAAAATTGCCAAAAAAAATTGCCTGACCCTAATAAGCCCCCAGGGTCAGGCAGTCTGCCTGTAAGTACGCTCTCCTAGTTGCAAAAGCTAAACGAACATAGTTGCCCCCTATACCTGTCTAGCCTTTCCGAGTGCGTTCCTCAGACTCTGTATTCATTCTGCTGCCTTTCCTTGCTAGAACCATCCGATATAGTACTCAAAGACTTCTAAAGATTAGCCATTTCTACGCTCTCAAGTCCGTAAATTCACTCTTTTGATCACTGAAGTTCGGTGACAGGACATTCAGGGTCATAAGAATCACAATTTAGTGAGAGCGTAGAGGCGTGGATGAGTGGATAAGCCGATGGGAAAAGGAGGCATCTTATTCACCAACCTCAACAACAGGATCAAACCCCTATCCAAAGAGATACCTACAGGCGCAGCCACTAGCAGTGGGCTGAGTCCTTCGTCTAATGTTAGGCTCGTAGCAATTCGTCTGTTTGCGATCGCATTCATCAGCCATAGCTATGCTCATTCCATTGACCCGTAAAACCTTTGAAACGTTGGTTCCTGCGGTGGCTACTGGACCGCAGTACATCTACTGTTGGGGAAAATTTCCTGCCTTGCTCTTGCGGCTGCTAATTTCGATCGGTGGCGTGACGGTCATTCTACTGTTAGGCGGTCTTTTAGGTGAGGGCTTTGGCTTTATCCGGTTTCTACTGGGTATTGTGACGGGGTTGTATTGGCTATGGGGACCTGTTTTTTGGGCGAGCTTAAAGAATATTGAGTTTCGTAAGTACGCCTATAGCGGTTTTTGGCAGGGGGATGTCATTGATGCTTTTGTTACCGAGGAGCTGATTGGTAAAGAAGAAACGGTGAATGAACGGGGTGAATTAGTAATCGTCGAAAATAGAGAGCGACGCTTCAACCTGGTTGTAGGTGATGAAACGGGCTTTACGAGCCGCCTGCAAGTGCCGCTCAAGCGAGATTATCAGGCGATC
>DATNQS010000127.1:0-2451 GCA_036703925.1 Candidatus Sericytochromatia bacterium | reverse complement strand
GACAAATCTCTAGAAAACACTTTCTTTCACAAGTATTAAGTGCTATTCTGGCTTCCAAACTATTTAATTCTCTAGGTTCAGGCAGCCTCGGCTCGCTTCACTTTCGCGTCGCTCGCCTCACCGCTTATCTAACATAACAGCCTAACTTAAGGGTGTCAAGCAGAAATAAGAAAAGAAATTGATTTTTTGGGTTAAGTCCAGGAACCCCATCTGAGCGAGAATTGTAGGTATCTCGTTATGTCGTTCAGGGAAGAGGTTATGTACTTTCAAGCTGTGATTGCTGCGCTGAATAAGTTTTGGAGCGATCGCGGTTGCTTAATCGTTCAGCCTTACGATGTGGAGAAGGGGGCGGGAACGATGAGTCCACATACGTTCTTGAGAGCAATCGGTCCCGAGCCATGGTCTGTAGCATATGTAGAGCCATGCAGGCGACCAACTGACGGACGCTATGGAGAAAATCCCAATCGTTACCAGCATTATTACCAGTATCAGGTTTTGGTTAAGCCTTCACCGAACAACATTCAGGATTTGTATCTTGATTCTCTGAGGGTGCTAGGGATTCAGCCAGAGAACCATGATATCCGATTTGTGGAGGATAACTGGGAGTCACCGACTTTAGGAGCATGGGGGGTTGGTTGGGAAGTCTGGTTAGACGGAATGGAGGTGACGCAGTTCACTTACTTCCAGCAATGTGGCGGGATTGACTGCCGCCCTGTGTCGATCGAGATTACCTATGGACTGGAGCGATTGACAATGTACCTCCAGAATGTGAATGCATTTACAAAAATTCAGTGGAATGATGCTGTGACCTATGGTGATGTGCATCTTCAGGGAGAGATTGAGCAGTCAACCTACAACTTTGATGCATCTAACCCAGACATGCTGTTTACGCTCTTTAATCTGTATGAGCAAGAGGCAAGACAATTGGTAGAAAGGTCACTAGTCTCGCCTAGCCTTGACTATGTGCTGAAGTGCTCACACACGTTTAATTTGCTAGATGCGCGGGGTGTGATTTCGGTAACGGAGCGAACGCGCTACATTGGTCGGATTCGGAACTTGGCGCGACAGGTAGCACAGCTTTATTTGAAGCAGCGAGAGGCATTGGGCTTTCCGTTGTTCAAGAATGAAAAGGTTGAAGCAATCTAGGGCACAGCTTAAGGTTTCTAGGTAACGCTAACCGCTTTAAGTAGTTGTATTGACATCAAAGCTTCTGCTTGTCTCGAATGCAGCTTGAGTACGCAACCAGCTTTTTTCACAAGAATTTGGTTAGAACGATCGCCTTCACCGAGAATGCCAGAGATAGTCAGCGATCTGACGATCGTCTTTCGTTTCAGGCGTATCGTTATTGAGTAAGAGTGTAATTTGCTTGAGCGGCGGCGATCGTCTTGCCTGCATTCGTCGGCTGACTCGTACCGGAATGCCATCGCCATAGATAATATGCCCCTGCCCCACCAGTACAACCACAAGCGTTTCTGGCTGTTTTTGTAGCGTGTAGGCAATACGGTCAGCCATCGTTTCATCCCATAGGGCTTGCGCCTGAAAGAAGCGCTCAAAGCTGCCGCTTACACTGTTGCCATGATGGATTTCAGCATAGATTCGCTGAAGGCGATCGCGATACGAATCAGGTCCCAGGACGATCGTTGAGCGGGGTGGAATAAATCGCCGTTCTACCAGTGTCAGGCTTTCTAACCCACTGCGGGAGGTTTTGCGGGTGACTTCTGTAGGCGTGTTAAGGGCGACTACAGGCAGCCCATTAACTTTTGCAAAACGGAGTATTGGCGCGTAAAACTCCCAACTGTAGCCCCAGCGTTTCTGATATTGGCTCTGGTCTTGCAATGCCGCTTCGGTTAAGCCACCCATGAGATAGCGATCCAAAACCGCTTGATATGGACGCTGAAACATTTCCATGCCGATCGCCAGTTTTGGCCGTAACTGATGCAGTGCTTGGATGATTGCAAGCTGAGCCTGATGGTCTGCCAGACGATCGTGCGTTTCGCCCAAATAAACCACATCCGCTTGTGCCAGTTTTTGCAGCACGGCTGTAGGGTCTTCAGGCTGTTGCCGTAAAAGGTTAACCGCTGATACTACAGTTGCCTTAGCGGTATCAGGTGCGGCAGCAGACAGTACGGCGGCAGCAGGCATGGCACAAAACAACGAAAGGCTCAACAAGCACATTCCAAATTGAGCTGCTTGGCGGGTTATTACTAATGGCATAACGCTATAAACCTGCACCATTTTTTTGACACAAGAAGCAAAAGCAAGTAATTCTTTGCAACCTTCGTAACATGCACCCTCTTCCCATAAATGAACGGCGATCGCTCAGTAATTTCGCGAAGAAACGAAAAGAGTTTGAGTAGAGGTTCAGTGATTGCGACGGTTGTTTCTATGATTCCACTGCCTATTCTAGGACTGGAAGCCAAAACCCATGTCGAACCATATTACGGGGAGAGG
>DATNQS010000126.1:0-6173 GCA_036703925.1 Candidatus Sericytochromatia bacterium | reverse complement strand
CTCTCAGCCGGACTTGCCCACGAACTAAATAACCCTGCCGCAGCAGGGCACAGAGCTGCTCAACAATTGCGGGAGGCGATCGCCACCATCCAGACACGCCTGTTAAAACTCTGCGATGAGCTGTTTCCTGCTGCCCAACGAGAGGCTCTAGTGGCAGTACAACAGGCGGCGATCGCCTACCTTGCAGCCGATCATCGACTCACACCATTAGAGCAGAGCGATCGCGAAGATGCCTTGACCGACTGGCTCGACGACCATCATTTTGCAAACGGTTGGACGCTTGCCCCCGTGCTGGTTGCAGGTGGTATAGACATAGCACAGCTCGATCAACTTACCCAGCAGCTAACCCCAGCGGCGCTAACCGAAGGGCTTTCCTGGTTAGCTGAAACATTGACCCTGGCAGGCTTGGTTAACGAAGTCGAGCAAAGCACCAGCCGTATTTCAACGTTGGTCAAAGCCATCAAATCTTACTCCTATATGGATCAAGCGCCGTTACAGGAAGTCGATTTGCATGAAGGGCTGGAAAGTACGCTCACGATCCTCAATCACAAACTTAAATACGGCATTACGGTCGATCGCCAGTACGCCTCCAAACTACCCCGTATCAGCGCTTACGGCAGCGAACTAAACCAGGTATGGACGAATTTAATCGACAATGCCGCCTACGCAATGGACGGCAAAGGCAGGTTGACCATTCGGACGGCGATCGACCATGACCAGGTATTCATCGAGATTGCTGACACTGGAGCAGGCATTCCCCCGACTGTGCAAGCTCACATTTTTGAACCATTCTTTACGACTAAAGGTGTGGGTGACGGTTCTGGTCTAGGGCTTGATATTGTGCGTCGGATTATTGTCAATCGACATCATGGCGAAGTCCGTGTGACCTCTCAACCGGGCAACACACGCTTTCAGATTTGGCTACCCATGCATCAAAAGTAACGCGATCGCAGTTCAAGTCAGGCAAAAGTAGAAAGCCTACATCTATTCTGACAAGCGTGTATTCACGGAATCACTCGTTAGCGCCGTATAAAGACGCTATGAATTTTAGTCCAAAAAATTAAACTTAGTATTAACTTATCTTGAAAATACTGATGAAATGTAGAGCTAGCCTGAGTTCAATCTTAGCTAGGTTATACTACGTACTTATGTTGATCGGGTGCATTGCTTCAAGTCACTGAAAAAGCATCGTTGAAGATGCTCTTAGGCTCTTATTCAGCCCTCTCATTCCTGAAATTCGTCATGGCTACTAACCAGTACAATCTTGCTCAAACTTACTGCAACGTGATGGAGTCGCTCGTTGTGGAAGAGGTGGAAAAGCAGTTTCAGCGACTGTCTGCCAAAGTCGCCAATTATGTGAACAAGGCAGAGGTGATTGCCTTTGCCCTTAATCGCCTGCCAGCGCTCTATGCTACCAGCGAGAAAGGTTTAGAGCAGCAGCGTCTCCGAGCGCATAAAGAACTGCATACCCAGGTCATCGCAGCGGTACGTCAGGCGATCGCGGCAGTCCAGCGAGATCCACTGCGAGTCGTAGTGCCTCTAAAAATCAGTGGTGATCAAGAGTCACAGCTTGGACTTCAGGAGCTAAAAGAATTGTTGGGTCAGAAGGAGCTTTCTTGGCGCAACGTGGCAGATGCGGTCGAAACTGCCCTGATCCGCACGGCTCGGGGAGAAGTTACCTGGCGAAAACGAGGCAACGCAGCAGCGCAACGCAACGAATGGCAAGACAGCCGCTATTATCTGTAGATCTATTAACTGTCGAGGGTGGCTGATGCGCTACAGCAAGCAGTTTAGCAGTGTTCTGCTGGTGGTTTCGCTTGGGCTGATTGGAGTTGGTTCTTGTCTAGCCGTCAATGCCAGTGCTCAGACGATCGAGACTGATGCGTTCGCTACAACAGGCTTAATGTTGAAGCCCGACTTGGAGCCATTAGATCTAGAAGCCCTGGCACCAGGGAACCCGCCCGCCTTTGTGGTGACCGCCAACAAAATCTCGCTCACACAATTAACGGTTCCCAGCCTCTGGTGGCTCAGAGATCAACTTGCCGACCAGGAGACGTACGGCAATAACTTGCTAGAGAACTGGTTAGCGTATCCCAACAGTGGTCGTCCCGGCCGAGTGGATTTGGTGGTGAATCGCCAGCTGTGGAGTTTGCTAGACTACCTCGATCGCTATGCGTTCATCCACCGTTTTGGCAAGACGGCTCGCGACTATGGCTACAATGTGCGCGTTTTTGATGGACAGGCAACGTTCCTTGGCGCATCCACTTGTGATTTCAGTACCATTAGCATTGATGCTTTGCAGAGCCGCCCCTTGTCTGAGCGTCCAGCAGACGTTGAGCCGACTGCGTCAGATGCTTCACTACCGCCCTCTCCAGCCGATACGATCGCCTGTAGCATTCTGCTCGACTCCTCCGGCAGAGGAGGGTTACGAGGTGGCTCTAACCGCTTACCTGGCGCAGGCGCTGCCAAAGCGCTTGATACTGCAAAACCGTAGCGCGATCGAGAGGCTTGAGGAACTCGCTTGCCGCTTGGGTAGCGGCATCGGGTAACAGCACAGGATTTTGTCGCAACTCGATCGGCAGGCTGGCTACTGGCGTTGTTAACACCACTGGCGACATGGCTCGACTAATCAGCGAGAGCTGACTGGCAATTTCTGGTCGCCAGCAAAAACTAATCCAATCCGCTGCAAGTGAGGGCAAAGCAGCAGTTGTGACGGCTGGACGCACCCAGAGTTCTGCCCATAACGCTGTGCCCGACTTAGGCACCACAACAGCCAGCGTCTGGTTGCGTTGCGTCAGCGGTAATAAATCGGTAGACCAGCCAACGGCTAGCCAGGTATCGCCTAACAGCAATGGTTGCAGGTAAGCGTCAGAACTGTAGAGCTTGACCTGCTGGTGTAGTGCCGTTAGTTCAGCTTGCAGCCTCGGCACCGTTTCCAGGTTGGCAGTGTTGTAAGATTGCCCCAATTTTTTGAGCGTCAACCCAATGACTTCACGCGGTTGATCGAGGAGAGAAATATGTCCCCGTAGATCCGATCGCCATAAGTCAGACCAATCCGTTGGCGGCGGCAAGCCCTTCTCCTTAAAAATATCCTGACGGTAGGCAATGACCGTGTTACCCCCACGATAGGGTGCGCCCCAGAGCTGCTGGTCAGTCAGCTTTGTAGCGGAAGCGCTTGTCGCCATCGCTTTCCAGGCTAGTGGTAAGGCCTGCCACCCTGTCAACGGCTTGAGGTCAAATGGCTGAATCAACCCTTGCTGCACTGCCTTTTCAAGCCAATAATTGCCGATCGTCACCAGGTCAGGTATTGGCTGAGCGCGTTTGCCAATGAAGGGTAGCCAGCCAAAGCGATCGGAGGTAGAGGCATTTGTCTGCCCATTGCGCGTCCATGCTTGCAACCCGTTAAAGGCTGACTGCAACTGTGGCTCGATCGCAATCGCCAGCGAACCAGCGATCGCCGCTTGCCGTAAGTGCTTGCGATACTCACCCACAATCTGAGGGGGAATCGAGCCATTCAACACTCGCAGGCTCAACGTTTGGCGCTCTTGTCCAGAGCAACCCATGAGTAGATTACTAAGCGCAACGCCGCCTGCCCCTGCCAAAAAGGAGCGGCGATTGATCAGGGCTGTGGAAGGTGAGATGTGGGGTGTATGGGTTACAGGCATTTATATAAGTTAGACCCTAAACAGGCTGCTTCCGCTCGACACCAAAGCCAACCAGATCAATCACGCTTGGCGGTACATTTCCTTCGGGGCGTTGATACGTAACAATGGTGCGAAGCCGCAGATCGGGAGCAATGATTCGCATTTGATCAACCGCACACGATCGCCGATAGTAAGTTGTCATTTCTAGCGTCTGGCGAGTGGGCTGATAGGTAAAGCGTCCCGCGATCGCGCCTGCTTCAGAATAGCCTTCATCGCGCAGATAAAAACCCTGGATGGTTTCTCCCGCAGGTTCTGTCGTTATCTGAGCAGCTAGTGGGGGCGGTGGCATATCCGTAAATGGTGTGGCAAGGTAGCGATCGGGAACAAACAGCGCCTTCAGGCTCATCGAAACCTGCTCACCTTTTTCAGAACGGGTGTCAAACGCGATCGAAAAACCAGGGCAAAGCGTCTCATCACTTGCCAGCGTCACCAGATCAAAGGACGGTACTTGGGCAGCTGCATTCACCTGAGACAGAGAGAGAACTTTTTGCTTGTCGGCTGCCGTCAGAGCATCAACGCGAAATTCGGTATAAGACCGCTCGACCTCACCACGTAGGGTGGAGTGATATGTGCGTTCCGTTGTCCATAGCCCGGTACAAGTGACAAAAAAAGCTTGAAAACTTAGCATCTTACGCTGGCAACCTGAAGGGATTAATTCTCTCTTTCACCAAAATATTTAAAGGCGTTTATGACTGTTTGTGGCAACACCAGCGGATACTTGCTTAGACCGAACAAGAGCTAAAGCCGTATGCAAAACCTCTTCTTTTCGCTCATGATCAAGCTCAACTCAAAGCGACATGGCAATCTGCATCGACAGTCAACAATGCAACTATAGCAAGCCGCTACAAGCTGTGAGCGACAAAGTCGTCAGAAGAGCGCTAAGAGCCATGACTAAACCACGGATCGCCACTGCTGCTCTAGCTAAGGAAGTGGCGCGATCGTTCCTCTCAAGGCTGACTATCGTGGCTTTGCCGAACAGATCGATCGCCAATATCAAACCACTAGCTGCTTCAAGGTTAAGTTCTCTGCTGTACGAACGTGACCTCGACTGCTGCTGCGCTATCTGCTTAGATTAAGCATCGCGTTAAGGTGTTGAAAGCCTTTGATTCTGTACCAGGGTGCAAAAATAACCGAGTTTGCGTCATCTCTGGTTCAGCATTTGATTCTCTACCCAAAGCGCAAAAAACAACCGAGTTTGCGTCATCTCTTGCTCTATGCAACGCTACGGCAAAAGCGTTTGACCTGAACCAATCTCATTCGATTACCATCAACAATCACTCAACTCAAACGTTATCAAACGTTAAATGATTCAGGAATACTTCTCATAACTGTCATTCACTCTTTAGAATTACGCTTAGTACGTTAGGGTTTTTGGGATACTGAATGAATACACTGCAACAGCAGATTAATCTTATGAGCACGAAGGTTGATGCTTTGTATCAGCTGATCGAGCAACTTAGCAGCAAGCTATCGGATGTTGCAGTCGAATGCAAGTTTGGAGCGACTCAGCTACAGCACCCTGAAGGTAATCAAACCGTTCAGCATCAGTCTTACCAAACCTATGCAGGGCTTGGTTCTAGTATGGAACACAAAGATGTTTTGGCAGATCGCAACGGGGTTGATTCGATGACCCATAACGGCGATCGACAGCTTGCGCCTGAAATGCAGGTGCAACGCCTGACCGCACAGCTAACCGCTGCTTACAATCGCATTGCGGCTTTAGAGGAACAACTGCTGTCTAGACGGATTCATAGCTAGCCCAATCAAGCTAGCCAAATTACAGGTAGCCACGTACATGAGCTAGCTGTAGAAGCCTCAGTCTCAGTCGCTAGCTACCTCATAATCACTCCCTTCGCTATGGCTCATCTGCTGGTGATGTGCTACGGTTTCGATCGCCGCTAGCAGGTCAGCTTGATGCCAGTTTTGGTAGAGATGAGCCGCGATCGCACAGCCGCCTGCACCAACGCCTTCTTTCACGAAGCCTTGCTCATACGCCCGCAGCGCCTCATAGCGCGATGATGTGAAGTTAAGCTGGGTCGCCAGCAAGGGTACATCACCCACTAGCTGCGCCAAACCCACCGTATCTCCAGTCGGATCATCTGCCACCCAGCGAGTGGTGCCAACGACGACCTGATCGGGTCGCCATGCTAAGTTGTGCGATCGCGCGATCGCCCGTGAGAGTGCGTAGACAGCCAGCATTTGCGTACCACCTGCCAGTAAAACGCCGCCAGCGCGACTTGCCGCGATCGCCATCCCTGCCACAACAATTTGCATGGGATCGCCGACAGCCGCCATAAGCTGAAGCGGTGAGAAGGGGGTGCAGAGACTTGATCGTTCTAAGCCTGCTTGCACCAATGCCCACTTTTGACTGTGGTTACAGGTAGGATGGCTGCTGTTCACTTTGCCAGCAGCAGCGATCTCCAACCCTGTTAAAATGGCTAGAGCAGTCGTCGTACCACCCACAACGCA
>DATNQS010000125.1:0-4563 GCA_036703925.1 Candidatus Sericytochromatia bacterium | reverse complement strand
TCAGCCTAACCATGCCGGATTTTTAGCCGTACCATCAAACTGATTACTGGTTTTGAATTTTTCGTATTCTCCCTTAGCTGCCGCCTGTGCTGTACGCTGACGCAAGGTAGCCACTTGTTCCTGGCTCAACGGCTTAAACGTTCGCGCGGCTTCCAATGCCTGAGCGAGAATGTCCATTTTTTCAAAGCCTGTAATGACCGTTGCAACAGGTAGATTCATGGCGTAATGCAGGCACTCGATCGGCGTTGCCGTCTTGCTCTGAAGAATACTGCCATCGCCGAACGCTTTCATTCCCAAAACACCAATGCCATCCTTGAGCAAAACGGGCAAAACCTGCTTTTCAAAGCTGCGAAAGTGAGTATCCATCACGTTGAGCGGCATTTGCACGGCATCAAAGCGGAAGTTGTTTTGAGCTGCAATTTCCAGCATCCGCAGATGGACAACTGGGTCTTTATGCCCTGTAAAACCGATATAACGAATCTTGCCTGCTTTTTGGGCCTCTAGCATTGCTTCTTGAGCACCACCAACGGCAAAAATGCGATCGGGGTCTTCCATGCGGATAATTTCGTGATGCTGCATCAAATCAATGCGATCGGTCTGGAGCCGTTTGAGCGACTCATCAATTTGCTGGGCAGCCGCTTTCTTAGTCCGACCGTCAATTTTGCTCATTAAAAAGACTTTTTCACGGTAGCCATTCTGAAGTGCCTTACCCATACGGATTTCGCTACCGCCGTTGTGATAATCCCAGCAGTTATCCATGAAGTTAATACCACGATCGATCGCGCTCTGGATGAGCTTGATGCCCTCCTGCTCCTCTTTGGGTCTACCAATGTGATGACCACCCAAACCAATTAACGAGACTTGTTCGTTAGTACGCCCCAGGGGGCGATACAGCATTTCGCCCCGTTTCGTCGTATTTGGAGCCACCGTAGTTTGAGCCAAAAGCGGCTTGAATAAACCCTCAGCTACCACCATACCCGCAGCAACCATGCTCGAAGTCGAAACAGCCTTCAGCAAATCGCGTCGGTTAATTTCCACGAAACTCTCCTGGATGAAGGAATGGCTAATTGATTCCTTTCAAAGTGGCAGAGTGGCGGTTGACCGACATCTAACGATCGGCAGAAAACAGGCGCGATCGTGCCCTTTAGCTAAAGGCTTCCTCATCAATACAGCTTCGGCTGAGACTAACTAAAAGGTGAACGACTGCTATTCGTCCCCCGTTAATTAACGATGAATCAATCCTTAGCTGCTTTGACGTACTGGGTTACGAGTTGCGCTAAAGCTTTTAAATCAATGGGTTTAGAGATATAGGCGATGGTGCCAGCTTCTAGACAAAGGTCACGATCGCCCGTCATCGCCATGGCAGTTTGAGCAATGATGGGAATCGATCGATAGCGATCGTCACGCTTTAGTTCCTTCGTTAGGGCTAACCCGTCTTCATGCGGCAAGTTGACATCCATCAGAATCAACGCTGGCAGGGCGCGCAATAAAGCTTGCCGCATCTCGTAGCCGTCCTTGACCCAGGTAACCTCATAACCCAATCGGCTGAGATAGGTCAACACCAATTTGGCATTGTAATAATTGTCTTCGACGAGCAGAAGATGATTCGATCGGGACGGCGTTCTAGTTGTTTTAGAGCTGATCTGAGAAGTATTGTCCGGGAATTGGCTAGCAGCCAATAAACGCTCTACGGTATTCAAGCCCTTGTCGGTCACTGCTGCGGGTACTGCAAAGGGTTGAATCTCTGAGTCTGTCCGGACAATTGAGCGATCGACTACCGTCAGGTTCTCTTGATGAAATTGGTTTTCAAGGGGTTTAGCTTCACTGGGCTTCTCTTCACTTGATGCCAGCATCGGGGGCACTAGCGGTAGGACGATCGTAAAGCGTGAACCAAACCCCAAGGTCGAACTGACTTCAACCGAACCACCGTGGAGTTCCGCTAGTTTTTGAGTTAGCGCCAGCCCCAAACCCGTACCCTCATCACGATTAGCCTCAGCGTTAACAAGCTGGGAGTAAGGGCGAAACAATAGTTGCTGCTGGTCTTCTGAAATGCCTGTCCCGGTATCCCAAACGGTGAAGCAAAGACCGCCATCGATCGCGCTCACTTGCAGCCCCACACTGCCTTTAGAGGTAAACTTAAGCGCGTTTGACAACAGATTGAACAACATTTGCTTCAGCCGCAGCGCATCGACGATGAGGGTATCAACTTGTGGTGCAATCTCTAGTTTCAGCGTTAACCCCTTATCGCTTGCCTTCTCCCGCACTAATGTAATCGCCGTTTCACAAACCGCTTTCACAACAGTGGATTCGCAATAGAGATCGAGCTGATTCGCTTCAATTTTTGAGAGATCCAAAATATCGTTAATTAGCGCCAGTAAATGCTGACCACTGCTCAAAATGATATTGAGATACTCTTGATGCCGCTTGCTACTGGCGTTAAAACCCTGCTCGCGCATGAGATGGGTAAAACCCAGAATCGAGCTAAGAGGAGTGCGAATCTCATGGCTAGTGTTTGCCAAAAAATCGCTTTTGAGCTGGCTGGTTTGGTTCAGTTCTCGGTTGCGGGCAACTAATGCTTGCTGCTGTTGCCGCTGAGCCTGGATTAGCTCGACTTGGAGCAGGGCAGAACAGTAGCGATCGCAGCTTTGTTCAATCAGCCAGGGTCTCAACTGTGCCAAATGGGACTCCGCTTCACTGAGGCGATCGGGAGGTGCCGTGGCAATCGGAGCCAAAAGCAGCCAGCCTACAGCAACCTGACCGTGGCGAACCTGCCAGGTACTAGCGGGAGACTGTGCTTGCCAGTGCTGAATGTCACGATCGCTCAGAGTTTGACCAACGATAATTGGCAGTAGAGCAGTCGTCTTAGAGTAACTAGAGGCGATCGCGCACACGGTAAAGTCTGTTGCCGCTGGTGGTTCGCTGGGAGCCAGTCGATCGCTCAAAATTTCTGTAGGCTGCAACGCAAGGGCACACCATTCTCCCAGCGCCGCACTCAGCTCATCCACCAAAATTTGTGCTAACTGCACTTTAGTAGAGCCGATCGGCTCTAGAGGGGAAGTAACAGCAGCAAGGAAAGCCGAAACGCAAGCATTCAGTTGCAGCCCTAATTGGTTCAGGCATCGTTCAGTTTGCAGTTCTACCGCTAGCTGCTGCACTGTCCTCGCTGCTTCTGGTGTCGTGGGAGCCACCGTTACTTTTAGGGGGACTGGTGCGCCCTTACCATCCTCTCCTGGCACATCTGAAGGCTGAAGCATAGCTCTCCTAACAATTAACCGACGAGCAGTCAGCAAGCAAGACTCTTAAATTGAAGCGAAGGAGTCGAAGAGGACAAAGAAAGTCAAGCCTCTGCGATCCCGGTGCCATAAGCACCCAATCTCTTAGATGCTCAATGTTCTATATAGCTTGGCAGGCACATCTGATGCAGTGGGCGATCGGTTCGCGTAACGGCATTAAGTCTGCTGGTCGAATCTTAGGAAATAAGCAATGTAACAAGGTAGCTGGCGGCACAGAAAGGGTCGTACTGCAAAAAGCATTCTCAAACGGTCAGACAAGTTAGCAGACGATCGAACGTGGGGCGTAACGCTAAAGCACGCAACTGCATTGACCCAGGAACCTCATCACTGCTTCATGTACCAGCAGACATCCCATAAAGCTGGTCTGCCTTCAATGCCTCTACACTAGGGCAACGAGTGGGACAGCGATTGCTTACTAAAGTTAAAAGTTACCGATTTATTACAAAGTTACTGATTTCTTACAGATTAACAAACCGTTGCTGACATTAAACACAAAACTCCGTGAAATTACTGTATAGCTCCCAGTAGAGTACAGCTTCTACGCCCCAGTAGGATGGCATCAAGCGGATGAATCGCCTAGACAGACGCAGCGTATCGCCATTCAAGTCTTACTATGGTGAATAACGCGATCGCCCTGGTACACATGAACCGGGTACGAATGAACTAAATAAATGCCCATGTCACCCCCCAAACTTTCCAAACGAGTCTCGACCGCGCTGATTAATGCCCTTAGTGCGGGTGTTGTACCACGGGTCGGGCTAGAACATATCGCCGTGGGGCGCGAGCGGGAAATACAGACACTTCTGCAAGACCTGGACAACATTGCAGGGGGCGGAGCAGCCTTTCGTTTTGTAGTGGGGCGCTATGGCGCAGGCAAGAGCTTCACTCTTCAATTGCTTCGCAATCACGCGATGGAACAAGGCTTTGTGGTTGCCGATGCTGACCTCACTCCAGAACGTCGTTTGGCCGGCAGCAACGGTGCCAGTCTTGCAACGTACCGCGAACTGATGCACAACCTGGCGACGAAAAGTAGACCTGATGGCGGAGCGCTGACCATTATTTTAGAGCGTTGGATTGCCGGTATACAGACGCAGGTAGCTCAGGAAACAGGCAAAAAACCAAACGACGATGGGTTTGACGCTCAGGTCGAAGCAAAAATTCGCGAAGTGGTCAAAGATGTCGCTGATTTAGTGAATGGCTTTGAATTTGCGAACGTCATTATTGCCTACTGGTCGGGCTATCGCACGGATGATGACAGCAAGAAAACAGC
>DATNQS010000124.1:0-3982 GCA_036703925.1 Candidatus Sericytochromatia bacterium | reverse complement strand
AAAGACGGGTGTGCCCTTAGCAGCAGCGGTGGCGAGTTCTAGATCTTCTAAACTAGGCGGGCTGCCTGTTGCCCAACCAGACAGGATCACCGCATCGGCTAGACCACGCTCGATCGTATCCTGAACCGCAACCGTAAGATTTGGCGAACTCAAGGGACGGGCGTGTTTCACCAGCACATCCGCAAAGATTTTGACATCGCTGCCCAGTTCGCGGCGATAGCGCAACAGTTCATGCGCTTTACCCTCGATGAGTCCCTGATCGGTTGCCATGACCCCTGTGAGGACATTCACGCGGATGAACTGCGTCTGGGTACAGGTTGCGATCGCCAGCGCACTCCGCGCATCATTTCGCAGTACGTTAATACCGATCGGCAGCGTCACCATCTGTTGCAGCCGCTGCACAATTAAACTCATTGCGCTTACTACCGCTGGATCAACCTGATCTTTGGGGAACGGCGCATCAAAAAAGTTTTCGACAATGATGCCATCAACACCACCAGAGGCTAGCGCAGTGGCTTCTTGCTCGGCTCGATCAATTACTGCCCTTAGACTACCGCCCCATAGGGCTGAGGTCGGCAAAGGCAGCAGATGAACAACACCAATAATTGGGTTCGGAGTCTTGAAAATTTGAATTAAGTCCACGTGCGTAAAGAATTCGGACTCATCTAAAGAGAATCGGCTGTTAGAATCATAACTTTTTACCGTCCCCGTATTCGCTGCAAAGGGTAGTTAACGTCACTGCAAAGCAAGAGAGCTTTCTCATACTGCTTTATGAATCGCTGCTTGCAAATCTACCAAACAACTGTCTATCCGTACTCAAAGGCATCCATGACTTCTTTTACGCTCACTGCATCTACTGAACTAGCGGTTTACCTTTAATTTGCTTAGTTAACAGCAGTAATAGTGCCTAGAAGAGTGCGCCTACCTGTTCTCTGCCTTGCTCAACCCAAAAGCGACTTGAAGACTGCTACTCTAAGCTAGACAGGATCTGTGTCGGATGGGCTACAATATCAAGGGTTGTTACAGAAGTAGTTAAAAGGGCTGCTTTGATGTGAGTGCCGACAAAGCTTGGCTTACATCTCCTTAAGCAAAAGAGAACATCTGCGTAAAGTATCGTAATATTCTCGTTTTTGCGCTATCATCATCAAGTATTGTCATCTGGGCGATTGCACTGAATAGTGGTTTTACTTTACTGCTATTGAATCTGAGGCGAGGGGTCAATCCGTCGCATAAGCGATCGCTACAGCTTACCGACTACACCCTTCGACTCTATTAGAAATAGGATTACATGGGCAACAAGCCAACGATTGCCGTCACACATTTGGGCTGCGAGAAAAATCGAATCGACACTGAGCATATGCTGGGGCTTCTAGTCCAAGCAGGCTACGAAGTTGATGCAAATGAAGAGTTAGCTGATTACGTTATTGTCAATACCTGTAGCTTTATTCAAGCAGCACGTGAAGAATCGGTGCGAGCGCTAGTAGAACTGGCAGAAGCAGATAAAAAGATTGTCATCACAGGCTGTATGGCGCAGCACTTCCAAGAGCAGCTTTTGGAAGAACTGCCAGAAGCCGTGGCGCTGGTTGGTACAGGCGATTACCACAAGATTGTCAATGTCATTGAGCGGGCTGAAACGGGCGAGCGTGTCCAGGAGGTTTCTCAAGAGCCAACCTACATTGCAGATGAAACGACCCCTCGTTATCGCACAACGACTGAGGGCGTTGCTTATTTGAGGATTGCCGAAGGCTGCGATTACCGTTGCGCCTTTTGCATCATCCCTTATCTGCGGGGCAAGCAGCGATCGCGCCCCATTGAATCGATCGTGGCTGAAGCCGAACGGCTCGCGTCAGAGGGTGTACGGGAAATCATTCTGATTTCTCAGATCACGACTAACTATGGCTTAGATATTTATGGTGAACCTCGGCTTGCAGAACTGCTGCGAGCGCTAGGCAATGTAGACATTCCCTGGATTCGGATGCATTATGCCTATCCAACCGGCTTGACACCCAGTGTTATTGCTGCCATTCAGGAAACGCCGAACGTTCTGCCTTACCTGGATTTGCCGCTCCAGCACTCTCATCCCGATGTGCTGCGCTCGATGAACCGTCCGTGGCAGGGACAGGTGAATGATGGCGTGATCGATCGCATTAAAGCAGCGATCCCCAACGCTGTCTTGCGAACTACGTTTATTGTTGGCTTCCCTGGTGAAACAGAGGAACACTTTCAGCATTTGCTGGCGTTTGTGCAGCGGCATGAGTTTGATCATGTGGGTGTCTTTACGTTCTCGCCTGAAGAAGGCACTCCTGCCTTCAGCTTGCCTAATCAGTTGCCTCAATCGGTGATGGACGATCGCCGAGATGCGTTGATGACTATTCAGCAGCCCATTTCGCTCAGGCGTAATCGGACGCAAGTAGGCAAGGTTGTTGATGTGCTGATCGAGCAAGAGAACCCCGAAACCAATGAACTCATTGGTCGGTCGGCTCGCTTCTCTCCAGATGTAGATGGTCTGGTCTACGTTCGGGGCAGTGCAACGCTGGGATCGCTTGTGCCGGTAGCGATCGCTGATGCTGATGTGTACGACCTTTATGGTCACGTTGCCACAGCGGCTGATCTTCTGCCGAAGCAGCCGTTAGCTGTTCCTTGAGTCTTTGGCTTCAGGCTGAATGCATCTGGCATTGCCTGCTTGCCACACACTTTTTGCAGTCATTTTTTGCAGACAAACACGTTTCATCTTTTTAACTAATCAACTAGGAGATTCAATGACCCTTTCTTTCAATAGCCTTGGTCTTTCCGAAGCCCGCATTCGTCACCTGGAATCCATGGAGTTTACAGTCCCCACGGCTATCCAGGCACAGGCGATCCCCCATCTTCTCTGCGGGCGTGATGTTGTGGGACAAGCCCAAACCGGTACTGGTAAAACTGCCGCCTTTGCGCTGCCCATTCTTGATCGCATTGATGTCAAGCTACCAGCCGTGCAGGCGCTGATCCTCACTCCTACACGCGAACTAGCAATGCAAGTTGGTCAAGCCGTACGTGGTTTTATCGACGATCGTCGCCTCAAAGTAGTCACCATCTACGGTGGACAGGCGATCGACCAACAAATTTCTCGCCTTGAACGCGGTGCTCAAATCGTCGTTGGTACCCCTGGACGTGTGCTAGACCTCCTTAGCCGTGGCGACCTGAAGCTGAACCAGTTGACCTGGATGGTGCTGGACGAAGCGGATGAAATGCTCAACATGGGCTTCATTCAAGACGTCGAGAAGATTCTTAGTCAGGCACCGATCGAACGTCAAACGGCGTTCTTCTCAGCCACGATGGAGCCATCGGTACGCAAGTTAGTAACGAAGTTCTTGCGATCGCCCATTACGGTCACGATCGAACAACCCAAAACGGCACCGACTCGCATTAATCAAGTCGCTTACATGATCCCCCGTGGTTGGACGAAGGCACGCGCCCTCCAGCCCATTCTGGAACTAGAAGATCCCGAAGCAGCGCTGATCTTTGTTCGCACCCGCAAGGCGGCGGCAGAACTCACCAGCCAGCTTCAGGCGGCAGGACACAGCGTTGATGAATATCATGGCGACCTCAGCCAATCCCAACGAGAACGGCTTTTGCTCCGGTTCCGCCAGCGTCAAGTGCGCTGGGTGGTAGCAACTGACATTGCCGCTCGTGGTATCCACGTCGATGACCTGACCCACGTTATTAACTACGACTTACCCGATAGCGTGGAAAACTATGTTCACCGCATTGGTCGTACGGGACGAGCTGGCAAAGAAGGTACAGCAATTTCGTTGGTACATTCGCTTGATCGCCGTAAACTGCGTGATATCGAGTTCCACATGCGTCAACGGTTGGAAATTGTCTCGATCCCCACTCGCGCTCAGATTGAAGCCCGTCAACTAGAAAAACTCCAGGGTCAAATCCGGGAAGCGTTGGTAGGCGAGCGGATGGCATCCTTCTTACCGATCGTGGCGCAACTGTC
>DATNQS010000123.1:0-2210 GCA_036703925.1 Candidatus Sericytochromatia bacterium | reverse complement strand
CTGGTCGTTGATCCAGTGATGGTGTCACGGACGGGGGCACAGTTAATTGACGATACAGCGATCGCTACGCTTAGAACGGCGCTCATTCCCCACGCTACTGTACTAACGCCCAATCGCTACGAAGCGCAAATGCTTGGCAATCTGGAAATTCAAACACTGGCGGATATGCAATCTGCCGCTCAACGCATTTATCAACTAGGCGCAAAAGCCGTTTTGGTCAAGGGTGGTGGCTTACAGGGCAATCTTCGCAGTGTCGACGTTTGGTTTGATGGTCAGCAGCTTGAAACGTTGACAGCAGAGACAGTAGAGACGACGCATACGCATGGAACAGGCTGCACCTTGTCAGCCGCGATCGCAGCGAATCTTGCGCTTGGGTACGAACCACTAACAGCAACCCGTTACGCCAAAGAATATGTCACCACTGCCTTAAAATACGCACTGGCGATCGGCAAGGGACAAGGACCCGTCGGGCACTTCTTTCCCTTATTGGTGACTAGCCCTTGGTCAGCGAGCAGCTAAAGCGTTGCTCGGCACTCATAGTCCCGCTATTCCTGCCAGGTTGATTGCCAATCGGGGCACTTGTCGCTTTCCCAACCGTAGGGATGCATCCCACAAACCAGCATCGTGCCACCGTAGGTTTGACCATGATAATGCCGACACCCTACACAGGTCGGGCGATCGTTCAAAAACGGCTCGACTGTATGAATCATCGGTTGGGCTGTTTCTTCTACCGCCAGCTCAATTCCTAAATACGCCTCCAGAATGGGATCAATGAGATCACCAAGGCGTTGCTCAAGCTCAACAACGAAGACAGTTTGCACCTGCTCCACAACTTCTTCCGATGCTTCGAGAAAGGAATCAACCATTTCACCAAAGTCAGTGACAACTTCAGTAAAAAACTGCTCTACTTCACTCACCATTGTTTCAAGCATTTCAGAAAATTCCTGCGACCAAGTTTTCATACGCCTATCCGTTAAGCCTCTGCACCTAAACGTAAGCATTCTAACGCCACAGATGCAGGGTTACATAAGGATCTGCTCCAGGACGGTTGAGTCGCCTTCATATCTGTGAGATCCTTCAAGTATAGCTCACCTTGACGGAGGTCAAGCTTGCCTCACTGATCGCGTCTCAGGCGCTTGAGTTCTTCCTGCAAATCCATCACTTGTTGCCGCATCTGTCCCACATCCGATGGGTCAGCCTTAGCGGGTTCATCATCATCGGTGACGATTTCGATGCGGCGTGGCTCAGTTGAACGCGGTGTCTCTGGAGCCTCAACTGCTTGCTGCTGTGCTTTGTTTACCATCTCATCCACAAAACGACGGGCTTCTTCGCTCGTCATCTCGCCTCGCTCTACCATTTCGTCAGCAAGTGACTGGAACTGCGATCGCAATTCTCCAAGCTTTGCGGTTGCCTTTTCGCCTGCGTAGGAAGCAACGCCAATGCCGAGATACACTGCTTTTTGGACTAAATCTCCCAAACCCATAATGCTTTAAGCTCCTGAAGATCTCAATTCTGCGAACTACGGCTCTATAGTGCCGTCTGCAATGTTTTTAGCATAGGGATAAAGATGAAAGAGTGTCATCGGTCTTTCAGGTGGAAAACCGTACCAAAAACGCTGGTGAAATAAACGAAGCTGAACAATGGCTGAAGGGATCATTGCTCAAAAAAAGCGACCCGGAGTCCACGCCTATCACAAGCATCCTGTATTGCTGCTACCTTCCGGTCCTGACAAGATTTAGGCGTTGCGATCGCATGGGTCCGGATCACTTATCAGGATAGCATCATCTGGTGACAGTCAGAAGCTCGGAGCTAACGTTGTTCATCCCTCTAGTTTTAAGAAGCGATCGATTGTGGCGACGCTGCGGGAAGTGCATTTTTAACCATCGGTCACTGCCTGATGCACGCAAATTCTTTACAAGTAGGGGTGAAGTGCCTGCCGATTAGTTAACGCTATCTGATCATCATTAGACAAGCGCTTCACCTGACCCGATATCAAGGTGCGTTGTAGCATCGTTAACGCTGTAATATCTTGCAGATTGCAGTTGCTATCAAAGTACTGGCACAAAGTCTGCTCCGCTTCTGCAGTGAGATAGCCGCAACAAATTGCCTTTTGTACAACCTGATTAATCGGACTCATAATGCACCTTTCTTTTTACCCATCACGAACTCAAGTATGAATAGTCGGTTCAGTAAGCGGTGTAACCTTTAGA
>DATNQS010000122.1:0-5827 GCA_036703925.1 Candidatus Sericytochromatia bacterium | reverse complement strand
GAAGCCCAAATGATGGGGATGTCATCTCTAGACCCTCGCTGGCGGGTAGTGCATGAAGACGGCTCTCCGTTCCCTGGTGAAGAGCATCCTGTACCTCAAGCGATCGCCACTGGCAAACCTGTACACAACGTTGTTATGGGCATATATCGTCCTAAACATGGGGATCTGGTTTGGCTCTTGGTCAACGCTGACCCACACTTTAACCCTGATGGCAGCCTTCAGCACGTTCTTTGTTCCTTCAACGATATTAGCGATCGCAAGCAAACCGAGGAAACCTTACGCAAGACTGAAGCTCGCAGCCAGGCGTTGCTTAATGCCCTTCCTGACTTGATGCTGCGCGTCAACCGTAAGGGTGTTTATCTAGATGTCAAATTTGCCAAAGACTTTGGTACGTTGCTGCCGCCTGCTGAAATTATTGGCAGCTGTGAAGCCGATACGTTGCCTCCTGAAGTGGCTCAGAAGCGTCAACAGTGCCTGGAGCAAGCCCTTAAAACAGGCGAACTCCAATTTTGTGAATATCAACTGACGTTGGAGGATGGTATTCACTATGAAGAAGCCCGCATTGCCGTCAGTGGTGATGATGAAGCCGTGATTATCGTGCGTGATGTCACCCAACGCAAGCTGGCAGAAGCAGAGCTAGAAAGTCAAAACTACCGTGCCTACCTTCTTACAGCGATCACTCTCCGCATTCGGCAATCGCTGAAGCTAAGTGAGATTTTGAGTACGACGGTGGCTGAGGTGCGCCAGTTTCTGCAAGTCGATCGCGTTCTCATGTATCATTTTGAACCGAATTGGGATGGCACAGTTGTTGTGGAGTCGGTCGCTCCGGGCTGTTTGTCTACATTGGGCGCGATGGTTCAGGACAAGTGCTTTAAAAATGGTGGTTGGCAAGCGTACTACCGGGGCAGAACACAGATCCTCGACGATGTTGAACAGGCTCCGCTCTCCCCCTGTTATAAAGACCTGCTGGCTCAATTTCAAGTGCGAGCCAATCTGGTAGTGCCCATTCTTGAAGGGCGCAGTGCCACTGGCAAAACCAGGCTTTGGGGGTTGCTCATTGCTCATCATTGCGCTGCTCCCAGGCACTGGCGCACCTTTGAAATTGACTTTTTGACCCAACTAGCCGATCAGGTGGGCATTGCGCTGACGCAGGCGCATCTGCTGGCACGCGAAACTCAACAGCGCGAACAGTTGGCACAACATAATCTGGTGCTAGAGCAAGCCCGTCGCGAGGCAGAGCAAGCCTCTCAAACGAAAAGTACCTTTCTGGCAACCGTTAGCCACGAAATTCGCACACCGATGAATGGTGTCTTAGGCATGACTGGGCTGCTCAAGGAAACCAGCCTCAACCCAGAACAGCGCGATTTTGTCGAAACGATTCAGACTAGTGGTGAAACGCTGCTGTACTTGATCAATCAAATCCTCGATTTTTCTAAGCTGGAAGCTGGGGAAATGGAGCTAGATGCGATCGACTTTAACCTGAACCTATGTGTCGAAGAGGTCGCAGGTATCCTGGCTCCTGTTGCCCATGCTAAACGGCTAGAACTGGCAACCCTCGTTTATCGCAACCTACCCACCCAACTTCGCGGCGATGCCAATCGGCTACGGCAAATTCTGACCAATCTGGTGGGCAATGCGATTAAGTTCACTAGCACTGGTGAGGTAGTGGTACAGGCATCGCTCCTTGCTGAAACGTCTACCACAGTCACCGTTATGCTCTCCGTGACTGACACGGGGGTTGGTATTCCTGCTGCTGGTCTAGACCGACTGTTCAAGCCGTTTTCGCAGGTAGATGCGTCTACCACGCGACGCTATGGTGGCACAGGCTTAGGGTTAGCTATTGCCCGCCAGTTGGTCGAGCTGATGGGCGGCGAGATTGGCGTGGAAAGTACGTTGGGGCAGGGATCGCGGTTTTGGTTCACGCTTACGTTCGATCGCCCCTATAGTCCGGTTGCATCATCGCCCCCTGCGATCGCCGCCCCCCTCCAGCCGCTCCGTCTACTGATAGTAGATGACAATGCCACTAACCGCAAAATCATGCGTTATCAGGTGTCTGCCTGGGGGATGCACGTTGATGAAGCTGAAAATGCGACGACCGCGCTTCAGTCATTGCAAGAACACGCCAGTATGGGTATGCCCTATGACGTGGCGGTGTTAGATATGCGAATGCCAGAGATGGATGGCGAGATGCTGGGCTGTCAGATTAAGGCAGATCCACTGCTAGCTAGCACAAAGCTGATTATGATGACATCCCTCAATCACGGGGGCAGCAGTAGCCGGATTTTGGCGCAAGGGTTTTCGGCTTACCTGGTCAAGCCCGTCAAGCAGTCTCGCTTGATAGACTGTATCCTCAATACTTTGACGGCTGCTCCAGCGCCGCGATCACCCCTCACGCTGGCACCGTCTGACGCTGAGCGGTTAGATTATCGTTTTGATGCTGGCTCTTTTGATGCTGGCTCGCTGGTGGCTGGCACAACTGGGCGATCGACCGACTCAACTCCTGACAACGTTCCTCTCGCGACAACCCTGACCCTTTTGCTCGTAGAGGATAATGTCGTTAATCAGCGGGTGACATTGAGCCAGCTTAAGCATTTAGGCTATACGGCTGATGTTGCCTCTAATGGCGAAGTGGCGTTACAAATGATGACCCAAAGCACTTATGACCTGGTGCTGATGGATTGCCAAATGCCTGGACTAGATGGCTACAGCACAACACGTGTAATCCGCCGACTGGAAGAAGGGCAACGGCAACCGGTGATTATTATTGCGCTTACTGCAAATGCGATGAAAGAAGACCGAGATCAGTGCCTTGCAGCCGGTATGGATGACTACCTGAGTAAGCCACTGCGGAAGGATGTTTTAGCTGCTAAATTAACCCATTGGAGCCATGTGCTGCTGGCACGTAGACAGACCGCTACAAGTGCGATACCATCCCCGGCAATAACCACTGCCCTCCGACCATTGGCACTACAGGCAGCCGCGATCGCTGCCTCTACCATCGCCAACCCACCTACAGCTAACGACGCATTGAGCCACGTGATTGATTGGAATTATTTACATCAACTTTCGGACAATAATGAGGCGTTTGAGCGCGAGTTACTGCATATTTTTGGCGAAGATGTTGGTAATCATCTGGTGAGCCTGAAAATAGCGATCGATCACCGTCATTTTCTTGATATAGAACACACTGCCCATCACATTAAAGGTGCCAGTGCTAATGTGGGTCTAGCAACCATGTCCGCGATCGCGTCTCAATTCGAGCAAGAGGCACGGCACAATCAAATTCAAGAAGATGCGGTTGAACAATTAGCTAAATTGCAGCAAACCCTCGATGCTGTTCAACTCTTTCTATCAACTAAAACCTAAGCCATGATCTGATATCTAATGAGTTATCACTGACACCTCAAGACGGACACCTAAAGCTGCTGCTTTTACTTTAGTCATTTCAATTAAAGTGGTCGCTATAGTAGTTAGGAGGATTGGGGACAAAAGGAATGTGAGGGCGTTGCCCCGCACCCAATCTCAACTAATCCGGCTATTGCTATAGAAGATAACTCTAAACCTTTAACCTAACTTTCTTTTCATGGCTAAAATCTTAGTGATTGATGATGATCCAACCACTCAGGTTATTCTGAAGAAAATACTCAGAGATCAGGGACATAACGTTGCTGTCGCTAGCAATGGGCTAGAGGGCATTAGACAAGCAAGAGAACTTCGTCCAGCACTCATTATTTGCGATTGGCTGATGCCGTTGATCGATGGCTTAGAAGTGTGTCGTCAGCTTAAAACTGATTCTGACTTAGCTAGCATTTTCTTTATTTTGTTAACGTCTCGTGGTGCGATCGAAGACCGTGTACATGGGTTAGATAATGGTGCGGATGACTTTCTAGCAAAGCCAGTTGACCTTAACGAATTGAAGGCTCGAGTCCGGGCAGGCTTGCGTTTGCAGCAAGCAAATCAAGACTTGCAGACCCAGAAAAACCTGTTGGAAGCTGCCTTTAGCGAAGCGGCAGAGTATGTGCGATCGCTCTTGCCAGCGCCTTTAGAGGGCAGCATTACTATTGATTCACGGTTTGTACCGTCACAGCATTTGGGTGGCGATTGCTTTGACTATTACTGGCTTGATCCTGACTACTTAGCAATTTATCTCTTGGATGTTTCTGGGCACGGTTTAGGTGCAGCCTTGCCATCCGTCTCAGTCTTAAATATGCTGCGAGCGCAGTCAATGGGTGACGTAAACTTCTATCAACCTAGCCATGTTTTGACGGCTCTTAACGAAGCCTTTCAAATGGATAGCCAGAATGCCAAATATTTTACAATCTGGTACGGTGTTTATAATCAGCTGAAGCAGCAACTGGTTTATTCAAGCGCCGGACATCCGCCCGCCATCTTGCTGCATGACACCACTGATCAAGGCATCCAAGTCACGCACTTAAAGACGACTGGTATGCCGATTGGTCTATTTCCTGATACGCGCTTTACTGATCAGCGTTGCGATATTGATGGAGCCAGCGTTCTCTATGTCTTCAGCGATGGTCTTTATGAGTTTTTTCAGGGCGATGAACTTTGGGGCTTCGATGCCTTTGTTTCTTTATTAGTTGACGATCGCGCTGCGATTGAAGCGCACGGCTTAGACCATATTCTGAACCGTATCCATACACTTAATAATCAAGCAGCATTGGACGACGATTTATCGTTACTGCGAGTTCGCTTTGGTGCTGCCTACCTTTAATCTAACCGATAAAAAATTGGCTGTACTAAATGTAGTGAGTTTCGGTAAGCGCTGACGACGGCTGCTATGAGGCTTAGTCATATAGAGCGCTGCCATAGAGAGAAACTTATGCAATGTTTGTATAAACTTTACGGATATATTAAGGGCATAAGAGAAGCAAGAGTATTAGACAAACAGTTGCTCGCTACGGCTAGTAACAAAATAGTCTTCACTGTAAAATTTTGTCCAATTGCCTTGAAAGTTATAGCCGGTATGCTTCTATCGTTGGACGTTCTTAGTCATGGCTAATGGTCTTTCCCTTGCTTCTAAAAGCCGCCGCATCCACGTTTCACTGACGCAACGATCGCAGCACGCAGTGATTTTTCTGTTGATTGTAACGGGGTTGATCAGCGCTTGCCTATTGCGATTGATTCAGCTTCAGCTTGTTCAGGGTGAGTATCACCGACATCTTGTTGATAAAAATCGGATTGCACTGGTGCCTTCACCGTCCGATCGAGGCAACATTCTCGATCGCAACGGCAAACTGCTGGCATCTAATCGGCTGGCGCGATCGGTCTATCTTTCGCCCAGAGAACAATCTAAAGCGCAGTGGGCAGACAGCGCAACAAAACTGGGGCGCATCCTTAACGTGCCGCCTGAAGAGATTCTCGCCAAGTTAGAGCAGGGTGGGTATAACTCTCCTGCACCAGTTCGCGTGAGCCGTGATTTGACACCGTCTGCTTTTGTTGCTTTAGCAGAGGCACATAATCAGTTTCCGGGGTTGGAGATTCGCAGTGAGTCAAACCGCCACTATCCCCACGGCAGTCTAGCCTCTCATATCCTGGGCTATATCAGTGAGGCAACGATTGATGATCTCAAGCAGCATCCTGAGTACCACATGGGGATGCTGGTAGGACAGATGGGCGTTGAGCGCATTGCTAATAAGTCACTCCAGGGCGTATGGGGTGGGCAGTTGCTGGAAGTCGATGCTGCTGGGCAGATCGTTAAATCGCTGGGTATGAAGCCGTCTCAGTCTGGTTCGCCGATGCAGCTAACCCTTGATTTGGAGTTGCAAAAAACGGCAGAAAAAGCACTGGCAAAGCGTCGAGGCGCTGT
>DATNQS010000121.1:0-2826 GCA_036703925.1 Candidatus Sericytochromatia bacterium | reverse complement strand
GCTGGATGAGACAAAGCTGAAAGGAGCGATCGCGGGCATTCGGGATGTCGCAAAACTGCCTGATCCGATCGGTGCGGTACAGCTTCATCGCGAGCTTGATCAGGGGCTGGTTTTAACGCGCCTTGCCTGCCCTCTGGGTGTCGTGGGCGTGATTTTTGAGGCTCGTCCCGATGCAGTCATGCAGATTGCCAGTCTGGCGATCAAGTCGGGGAATGGAGTCATCCTTAAGGGTGGGCAGGAAGCGGTGCGATCGTGCGAGGCATTAGTAGCTGCTATCCATCGCGGACTGGCTCAAACCGACATTGCGCCAACCGTTGTGCAACTGCTGACGACGCGAGAAGAAACGCTGGCACTGCTGAAGCTGGATCAATACGTGGATCTCATTATCCCTAGAGGTTCCAACTCCTTTGTGCGCTTTGTGCAAGACAACACCCGCATTCCTGTCTTGGGGCACGCTGAGGGCATCTGTCATCTCTACGTGGACAAAGCTGCTGACGTGCAAAAAGCCGTTGCGATCGCGGTAGATGCCAAAACCCAATATCCTGCTGCCTGCAACGCGATCGAGACGCTTTTGGTGCATCAAGCGATCGCCTCTGAATTCCTGCTCGAAGCGGTGGTTGCCCTTCAGCTCCGCAATGTGGAACTGCGCGGTGACGATCGCACCCTCGATATCCTCAACATCACCACTGCGACTGAAGCTGATTGGTCTACCGAATACAGCGATCTGATTTTGGCAATTAAAATTGTGGATACGCTAGACGAAGCGATCGCCCACATCAATACCTACGGTTCGCGACATACAGAAGCGATTGCCACTGAAAATGCCGAAACAGCCGCAATTTTTATGGCACAAGTTGATGCAGCAGGAGTCTTCCACAATTGCTCGACTCGCTTTGCCGATGGTTTCCGCTATGGGTTTGGTGCCGAAGTGGGCATCAGCACCCAAAAAATGCCACCACGCGGTCCTGTTGGGCTAGATGGGTTAGTCACTTATAAATATCAACTGGTAGGGAATGGGCAAATTGTGGCAACATACGCAGGCGCAACTGCTAAACCATTTACGCATAGAGACTTGTAGAAGCTTGAAAGCCACGATCGCTAGTCTCCATCTCCCACTTTCCAGGCGATGGTTTTCCTGGGCTGGGGATCGGGCAGCTTGATGGAAATGGCACCAGCAGCCAACACTAACGCCGTTGAGACCCACAAGCAACCCACCAACCCGAAGAATTGATAGACTAGCCCCGAAAGCACCGTGCCAGCCAAGCGCCCGCCAGAGTTTGCCATATAGTAGAAGCCAACATTCAGCGCCACATCATCATCAGCGGTAAAGACTAGCACCAGATAGGAATGCACGGCTGAGTTAAACGCGAAAACCAAACCAAACACCGTCAAACCAACCACAATCACAATGTTCGGGGGGGCACCACTTTGAAGCGCGATCGCGATCGCTGCTGGCACCACGGTCAAAGTGAATGTCCAAAACTGAATGGTCTTAGCCTGAGGAGGCTGCCCAGAAACAAACTGTCGTAAGATTGCTGGCGCAGAAAATTGCACAATGCCATAACCGATGACCCAGCACGCAAGAAACCCACCCACCTGATAGAACGACCAGCCTAAAACGCTTCTTAGAAAAACGGGCAAGCCGACGACAAACCAAACATCCCTGGAGCCAAAGAGGAAGAAACGAGCAGCAGAGAGAATGTTGATCTCCTGGCTTTTAGAGAAGAGTTGCGTAAACTTGACCTTCGCCTTGATTTTGCCCATACCTTTCGGCAACGACAAGCCCGTAAACAGCAGCAGAAACAAACCTGCTGCCATGATCAACAGAGCACCAACAAACCCAACCGATTCTAAAAGTGCAGCACCCACGAAGAAGCCGACCCCTTTCAGCGCGTTTTTGGAACCCGTTAGCACTGCCACCCATTTGAACAGAGACGACTGGGCATTTTGCGGCACCACTAGCCGAATAGCGCTCTTAGAACTCATTTTGGTCAGGTCTTTGGCAACACCTGAAAACGCCTGAGCCACCATCACGTAACCCACGGCTACCCACTGCGCCCAGCCAGGATTGAGAAAGGACAGCATGACCAGTGCAAAAACCTGTAATCCAATACCGCTGTAAAGCGTTACTTTTAGCCCTAGCTGAGAACCAATCCAGCCACCGAGAAAGTTTGTGATCACCCCAAAGATTTCGTAAAACAAAAACAGAGAGGCGATTTGAATGGGGGTATAGCCGATGTTGTTGAAATACAACAGCACCAACATTCGCAATGCTCCATCTGTAATGGTAAAACCCCAGTAGGCAAGCGTGACCAGAATGTAGTTCTTAAAATTGCCGTTAGACGCAGTGGTGGCGGTCATGGAGGAGTGGGGAGGTGGGAGGAGTGAAAGGCTAATGAGGTGAAGAGGTGAGGGGGTGAAAAGTGAAGGGGTGAAGAGGTGAGGGGGCGAAAAGTGAAGGCTAAATCAACTCAAAATTCAAAACTCAAAACTCAAAACTAATTACAGGCTGAGAGCGACTTTTCTTGCCAGTTCCACCATGCGGTTGGAGTAACCCCATTCGTTGTCGTACCAGGCAAGGATTTTGACCTGTGTTTCATCCACAACCATGGTGGAAAGGGCATCAATGATGGAAGAACGCGGATCATCTTTGTAGTCGATCGACACTAAGGGACGCTCTTCATAGCCCAAAATGCCGTTCAGCGAACCATCTGCTGCCGTTTTCAACAGTTGATTGACTGCTTCAACCGTGGTAGGTCGATCAACTTCAAACACGCAATCGGTGAGGGAGGCATTGAGTAGCGGCACTCGCACTGCCAAACCATT
>DATNQS010000120.1:0-7733 GCA_036703925.1 Candidatus Sericytochromatia bacterium | reverse complement strand
GCTTGGCAAACGTCTCGCCAAGCGCGAGAATAGAAGTAGTTCTGCTCTATTTCAACTTGCTGTGAATAACGTCCGCACCGTCTCAGACACTAAGAGAGCCTTCTACAATACTCATACTCGTCCGATTAATTCAATCTACCGTCGAGTGGTAGAAGAGTTAATGGTTGAGATGCATTTGCTGACGGTCAACGTAGACTTCCACTACGATCCCTTCTATGCGCTGGGCATTTTTACCTCGTTTCATCGGTTTATGCAGGCATATCGTCCTGAACAGGATATAGCCTCTATTTTTGATGGTCTTTGCAAAGCGTTAGAAGACGACCCTCAACGCTATAGGCATGACGCAGCGCGGTTAGAAGCACTGGCAAGTCGATCGTCCGCCGAAGAAATTCTGGCATGGCTAGAGCAAAACCACCAAATTGCAGAGTTTGATGATTTGCAGGAGCAGATCCGTGCGATCGCACACAACCCGACATTCAAGTACAGTCGGCTCTTTGCGATCGGGCTGTTTACCCTGCTGGAAATTGCCGATGCTGCTTTAGTCAAAGATGAGACTCAACGTGTTGCGGCGCTCAAGCGTGTGTGTGCTGCCTTAAACGTTTCGGAAGACAAGCTGCAAAAAGATCTGGAACTGTATCGCAGCAACCTCGAGAAAATGGCACAGGCGCAGATTGTGTTGGAAGATGTGCTGAAAGCAGACCGTAAAAAGCGAGAAGAGCGTGAGCAGGCGAAACTCGCTGCCAAGACTGCTAGCCCTGCTGATTCAACTGAGGCTAAAGGCGAAGCAACTCCAGGCTCTTAGGCTGTGAAACAGTTGTTAACTGAGTTGCTTAGTTTCAATGGGCGACTAACGGAGCGTGAATTAACGCACCTGTAAAGTGGACATTTTGCAACGTCCTCTAAGTCAGAACCTGAACGCTTGAGCACACACCTGTTTAAAGCACCAGCGTTTGCAACCATCTTGAAAGTGATGTACCAATCTGGTTTAGAATGCCTTTATTAGCAATGTCGCAACAACCACTAGGGGTTAATTATGATTCCTCGTATAGCTGCAATCGTTGCCCAGAAAATGTCATTACAAAGGAAGTGCGCGACTAATGAGTGAGATCTTAAGTACTACTTTACTACTCCCTGTCTTAGTGCTGGTGGGACTTAGCGCCGGCTTTTTACTGCTGAAGCTTCAGGGCGGCGAAGAATAGTCGCCATAGGCAAATGGCTAAAATTTTGCGTTTGCCTACGGTTAACTGATAGTTGGATGCGTCTCTGGCAAAGTACCGAAGACCTGTTCGACAATTTGTTGGGTTTTGCGATCGAGGCGGTTCCAATCTACCGCCCCCGTTTCTTCAAAGAGGTCAGTATCAATGCTGACTGTTTGATTGCTGCTAGTTTCCTCAAGAGCGTGAGTCATTCCGCTTGCAGCATCGTAGTCTTTAAAGCAGATTTGGTAGCAAAGGTTCCAGAGGTCAACACTGATCCGCTGATCAGCTTGCTCAAGATGTAGATGATAACCCGGGTAGGCTGAGGGCAGTTGTGCTAGTGCAGATTCGATCGCGATCGCCTCTTCTGCTGTAGCGCTCTGGAGCGTTGCCTGAAGCTGCGTGACTTGAAGCTTTACGTCATCACTTACATCTTCAGCCCAAAGCGGCACATCTTCATACGTCCCTTTCCAGGGAGACTGTTCAAGCTGCTTGCGAAGGTTATCAATCAGACGGATAAACGCAGGCTGCATCAGTTGCTCTGCTTGCTGCCAGGTTGCTACATCTAGGAACTTTGGCATGGTCAAATCGCTCAAGCGTCAGTTCGCTAAATTGTATCTTCCGTAATGGTGCAGGGTGCTTGCGATGTAGAGGCTGCTCAAGGTTTTGTAACGAAACTGCAACAATTGGCACAGTCAGAAACGATCGTCTTACAAAGAAACATAGTGCTGTAACAGGCTAGCCAAAGGCTTTACATGGCTTTCGTGGCAGGCAAACTATTCTGCGGCAAAACGGTTTACCCAAAAAGCGTCACACAAAAGCAGACAAAGGTTTAATTAACTTAATAAAGTGGGGTAGTATAACCACTAGGTACAAATCCTTATTCAACTGTCTGTTTAACACGTCTGCTTAGTCTGTCACGGAGACATCCGGTGAGCGCTATCGAAGGTTCCAGCCTCATGAGCTTAAGCGAATCGTTTCGCACCTGGCGTTCACTGCTCAATTATCAACTGCAAGCGCGTCTGGTAACATCCAGTCCTCCACTTGGATAAGTGGGCTTCTCTGCGGATTAAGTTTGGGTCGCTGCCATTATTCAACAACTTTAAGGCTCTTTAATTCCCGCAACATCGAGTAAGTTCTCAAGATGGATACTCAATTCCCTTGGCTCACGATCGCTACCCTGCTGCCTCTAGCTGCCTCTCTCTTGATTCCGGTGCTGCCAGATAAGTACGGTAAGACCATCCGATGGTATGCCCTTTCCGTTGCTTTGATTGATTTTGCACTGATTGTCTACGCATTCTGGCAAAACTACGACGTTCAGAACTCTGATTTTCAACTGGTTGAAACGATCGACTGGATTCCTCAAATTGGCTTGCATTGGTCTTTAGCCGTTGATGGCATCTCAATGCCTCTGGTGTTGTTGTCTGCTCTCGTAACAACACTGGCAATCCTTGCCTCCTGGAAAGTAACAGAAAAGCCACGCTTGTTTTACTTTCTGATGTTGGCAATGTTTAGCGCTCAGATTGGAGTGTTCTGCGCCCAAGATATTCTGCTCTTCTTCCTGATGTGGGAGCTAGAGCTAGTGCCTGTCTATATTTTGATTTCGATCTGGGGTGGTCCAAAGCGCCTCTATGCAGCGACTAAATTCATTATTTACACGGCGGTCGGCTCGATCTTTATTCTGGTGGCTGCCCTTGCTATGGCGTTTTATGGTGGCAATGTCACCTTTGATATGCGCGAGCTAGGTCTAAAAGACTATTCGCTCACCTTTGAGCTGTGCGTTTATGCCGCTTTACTCATTGCTTACGGGGTAAAGTTGCCTATCTTCCCACTTCATACGTGGCTGCCCGATGCTCATGGCGAGGCTTCAGCACCTGTTTCCATGATTTTGGCTGGCGTACTCTTAAAAATGGGTGGCTATGCGTTGATCCGCATGAATATGGAAATGCTGCCGAATGCTCACCTTTACTTTGCTCCATTGCTGGCGGTTTTGGGTGTTGTCAATATTGTTTACGGCGCAATCATCTCGTTTGCACAGCAGAACTTGAAACGTCGGATGGCGTATTCATCGATATCGCACATGGGCTTTGTACTGTTGGGCATCGCCTCCTACACGGAGATTGGTCTGAGTGGTGCGGTGCTGCAAATGGTGTCACACGGGCTGATTGCCGCTGCACTGTTTTATCTCTCTGGTGTCACCTACGATCGCACCCATACATTAGCTTTGGACAAGATGGGTGGCTTGGCGAAGTCAATGCCAACCGTCTTTGCCCTCTTTACGATCGGCTCAATGGCATCGTTGGCGCTCCCTGGCATGAGCGGGTTTGTTGGCGAACTTGGTGTTTTCCTTGGCTTTGCTACTAGCGATTCTTACACTGATACATTCAAGACAGTTGTTGTGTTGCTCTCGGCAGTCGGGCTGATTATTACGCCCATTTATCTGCTCTCAATGCTACGGGAGATGTTCTACGGCACGGAAAGCGAAAACTATAAGGGTGAAGCGTTGCGGGATGCCAAGCCCCGTGAAGTCTTTATTACAGTCTGCTTGCTGCTGCCCGTGATTGGGATTGGGCTTTACCCCAAGGTGCTAACTCAGATGTATGACGTGAAGACGGTTGAGATTGCCAGCCATATGCGATCAGCGGTATCGACAGTCGCGCATCAGCCGCTAGAGATTTTGACACAGGTGTCTGCAACGCCCCAGTTCAAGCCGTCGGCAACGTCTGAATTGCTTGGCATCGTGAAGTGATAACCTATTGAAATCTCTTCCTGTGGTACGTTACAGCGGCGTTTAACGTACCCTACAACTGAAATTTTGAAGCCCGGACGATTGAAGGCGATCGTTCGGGCTTTCGCAAGCAATGTTAGAGTCGTAGTGGTAAACGTAAGGCGCAGAGTGTCAAATATTCCCACACCAGAGCAGAAAACGCAGTGTTTCAATCTCTGCATTTGGTTCAGTAAGCTGTATTTACCCATTAATGTCGTTCGTATTGATGAACGAACTGGTAATATCTTTTTTCTTGCGGACGAAGAGAATATTCTTGAGATCTATCCTAACGTTCTATCCTAACGGCAAGTGGAGGTACGTAGGATGAGTGAACCTAATTTCCAGGCAATGAGTTGCAAAGAACTCCATGCTTATGTGCTGGCTCACCGAGATAATCAAAAAGCGTTCTATGCCTATGTCGGTAAACTATATGCAGAAGCTACCTGGGTAGAAATGCCACTGTTGCAATCAGTAGAAGATTTAGAGCACTACCCCGAATTTCTTGAGCATCTTCGCAAAAGTGCCTAACTGCGTAACCAAGCTGTGTGGCAAAGTTTGCAGTGGTGGCATGAGTATGGCTGGCAGTGAGCGAAGAGTACCTGTTACCGCTAATCACGAACGTTATTGAGTTGGCTTATGACTGAGATGCGGGCAATCCAGATACAGCAGGGTGCTGTCTTTGAGGAGGGCAGTACTAAGGAAAGTACAGTGCCGATCAGTTTTGGTAACGACGCAGCTGCCGTACAAGCAGCCCGATCGGGTGTAGCAGTGTGCGATCGCTCCCATTGGGGACGGATTCAACTTGGGGGTAACGATCGTCTCAGCTTTTTGCACAACCAGAGTACAAACGACTTTAAGCGTCTGAAACCAGGAGAAGGTTGCGACACCGTCTTTGTAACGTCTACAGCTCGCACTATCGATCTGGCAACCGCTTACATTCTGGACGAAACAGTTTTGGTGCTGCTTTCTCCCAATCGCCGCGAAGCGTTGCTCAAATGGTTAGATCGCTATATTTTCTTTGGAGATAAGGTCACGCTGACCGATCTGACAGAACAAACGGTTACGTTTAGTCTGATTGGCTCAGAAAGCACCACCCTTTTACAACGCTTAGGGGTGGACGATCGCTCCGAGCAGCCTTACGGTAGTCACTGGCTTGCGACCTTGGCGGGGCAAACTGTACGCATTGCCTTGGGGAGCGGTTTAACGCTGGAAGGATACACCTTGACGGCTGATCGCGCGATCGCGGCAACGGTGTGGCAGCATTTAACAGATGCCGGTGCCCTACCGCTTGGCGATCGTGTCTGGGAGCGTCTGCGTATTGAGCAGGGAAGACCCGCCCCCGACCATGAACTGACAGACGACTATAACCCCCTGGAAGCAGGGCTTTGGCAAACCATTTCTTTTAATAAGGGCTGCTACATTGGGCAAGAGACGATCGCCCGCCTCGATACATATAAAGGCGTAAAGCAGCAGCTTTGGGGCATTCGCCTGAGCAATGCTAATGCAGGCACGATTGCAACAGGCACTATCATCACGGTTGGAGGCGAAAAAGTTGGGACACTCACCAGTCTGGCTGAAACAGAACAGGGCATCTTTGGACTTGCCTATATCCGCACGAAAGCAGGTGGCGCTGGCTTACACGTACAGATTGGTGAGACAGAAGGCGATCTCGTAGACGTACCGTTTGTAACGCACGCTCGGTTAGATGATCGTCCGTAGCTGGCAAGCCACACTAATTCTGTGGCGTTCCATTCCCCCTACACTAACCGTTTGTGTGTTCAGGTGAGTTTGCATGGAAATGCGGTGACAGCATAGCCCTGATTGGTTGACCATCCCGCAAGTGACGCTCCACAACCGTAGGTACCTCTTCTGGCTGCACCCGACAATACCAAACGTTATCGGGTAAGACCAGCACCATTGGTCCATTACCGCACTGTCCCAGGCAGCCCGTTTTTTTGGCTGTGTAGTCAGGTGTTAGATGCGTTTGAAAGGCGGTAAACACCTTAGCGGCACCCTGACTAAGGCAAGTACGATTCTGGCAGATCAGCACGCACTTCTGGTTGGCTGACGATTCTGTAGGAGGCGATGAGGGCAGCATCGGCTTGCATAGAGATGGAAAAAATGGAGTGACGAGAATGGCAGCACGATCGTCTGAATTTTGCCTGAATGATTAAACTCTTGCACTTTCAAAAGCCTCAAGTATAATCACAGCAAACATTGTGAGGACTTTTAGGACATGAACAAGGGCGAACTCATTGATCAAATTGCGGCAAAAGCCGATGTCACCAAAAAAGATGCTGACTCTGTGCTAACAGCCATTCTAGAAGTAATCCTCGATGCAGTGGCGGCTGGTGATAAAGTGACGCTGGTTGGCTTTGGCACCTTTGAAGCCCGCGATCGACAAGCGCGGGAAGGTCGTAACCCTTCGACTGGTAAGCCGATCCAAATTCCGGCAACCCGAGTACCGGCTTTCAGCGCTGGTAAGGTCTTTAAAGAGAAGGTGCTTGAGAAAGTTTAAAGAACGTGCATCGAACTTGGAAGGCTCTGCTGCCCTTGAACCGATAGCAGAGCCACTTTTACTGATAGTTCGATTGCATCTGGTTTGACTCATTGCTCTTCAGTCGGCTTTTCCCGACTTGAGCTTGACAAGCATTGGTTTCTAGCCATTCAACCGCAGAGAATTTAATTTGTTGAGGCTGGTTTCGCTTGAACCTTCGGAGGGAACTCCGCATCTTTTACATCACCAAGCGCTCCCATAACTTTTGGCTCACCCTGATTGTAAGAAACCAGCACTGCCCCAGCATTACCTGATTGCAGCACTAACGTCTTTTTGGCTTGCCAGCTCTTTTGCTCCCCTTTCTTAAGGATGCCTTCAAACTCTACTTTGCCGTCTGCAATCACCTGAAGCCAAGATTCTTCACCAATGAGCTTGACTGCTACCTGCACTGGTTTAGTCGTTCCCTCTGTTGCAACATTGGATGATGGTGCTAACGTCTGGCTTGCTAACGCGGCTGGAGCAGGCGATGGACTGGCAGACCCTTGAGAAGACAGTGAGGGAGCGGGCGACATTTTTACACCAGGCTGTAGGGTGCTTGCAGACTTGGGTTCGGTCACCACTGGCTGCGAATTCTGAAGCTCTGTTTCCGCTTGAGGGCGACCTAACACAGCGGCTAGACCAACCCCAAGCAAGAGTACAGCCCCTGTGCCTAGCAACACGAAGGGAAGGTTTGAGCGTTCTGCCCGATCGTGCGCTTTATAAGGTTTCGGGATCGGCTCCACCCTGGGTTTTTCAATACTATCGAGACGTTCTGGCTCTGGTGCTTTCCGTTCGACTACAAATGATGGCTGCGGCGTAAAGTTTTTTGCTAATGCCATACCATCCAGCCCGATCGCGTCTGCATAGCGGCGAATAAATCCTTGCACAAAAACTGGCTCTGGCAGCCGCTCAACGTTTCCCAACTCCAAGGCTTGTAGCAGGCGCAGTGGGATGTAGGTTTTGACAGCGATTTCGTCTAAAGAAATAGCTTGTTCCTGACGCTCTCGATGGAGATAGTCACCAATAGTTTTGAGTTGCTCCACCTGAGCGGTATCGAACTCCTTCATGGCTCTTTCCTACAATCCTTTAAAACTCACGTTAGCTCTGATGTTAATACAGTCTATTAGCACTGCGTGAACCGCAGACATGGTGAGATTGATGCAGACCCTAGCACTGGCAGTATGATACGGAAAGGCATGAAGAAATGCAAAGAGGACGCAAGGAAACGTAAACC
>DATNQS010000119.1:0-5052 GCA_036703925.1 Candidatus Sericytochromatia bacterium | reverse complement strand
CAACGCCTTAGCATTCTGGCACGACTATGGACGCGACCTCGGCGCAGGACTCGCCAGCCTAATCTATGTGTTGACTCCAGAAGCGATCGTGATTGGGGGCGGTGTCAGCGCCAGTGCCGATCTGTTCTTTCCAGCTGTGCTAGCAGAAATTGAACGTCGCGTGCTGCCTAGCTCTCGCTCTGGGCTACAACTGCTGCGGGCAGAACTGGGCAACCAGGCAGGCATGGTCGGTGCGGCTCGACTGGCATGGCAAAAGCAACTGGAGTCAAGTCGAGCCGATCCAACGGTTGATAGCTAATCGTTGTACAGGCGTTTTTAGCTTTGTGACGTATCCCGTTCAGCCTCAAAGCCGCATGTCTAGTCTGAGAGGCTTTGCTTTCTATAGGCTGAGGAAAGGTAGCAATTCGTTCTCATGATCAGCACCAACTTTATGTGCTATGAAGTCGCTGACGATCGTCCATTAGCAACTGGCTACTAACTGCTAGAGACTGAATCCTGCTGTAAAATTCGCCTCGCCAGCCTTTTTACGCCATGCCTAACCGCTCCAACACAGGGCGCGTCGAAACGATATGCCGATCGAGTCCAAGCTGTTTTGGCTCAACGCCAAGCGCCAGAGCGATCAGTTGTGGCAGATGCAGCACAGGCAGCCCCAATTTTTGCCCAATTACTTTTTCGACTTCCGGTTGACGTGAATCGAGGTTCAGGTGGCAGAGAGGGCAGGGCGTAACAATGCAGTCAGCACCTTGCGCGATCGCCTCCTGAATGTGCATTCCTGCCATTTTAAAGGATTGGTCTGTGGCATAGCTGGAGAGAGGCCATCCACAGCATTGAGTCCGTCCGCGATAGTCAACGGGTGTCGCGCCGATCGTCCGAAACACGTTTTCCATCGACTGAGGATTGAACGGGTCGTCAAAGGGTAGATGATCCTGAGCGCGCAGTAAATAGCAGCCATAGAAGGCAGCGCATTTCAGCCCCTCAAGCTTGCGAGTGACTTTTTGAGCCAGCGCTTCTAAGCCGTAGTCGCCCACGATCGCCCATAGCAAGTGTGTAACGTCGGTACTGCCCTTATAGGGCGAACAGCCTTCCTGCTGAAGCAACCCGTTGATGCGATCGACGTAAGCAGGATCACTCGTCTGACGTTCCTTAAGACGCTCATCCACGTGTCCGATCACGCCTTGACAGGTGCTGCAATGGGTGAGCAGCGGCAAATTTAACGACTCTGCCAGCGCAATATTGCGGGCATTGACAGTATCCTCCAGGAACTGCGAATCTTCCTTAAAGGTGCCAGAACCACAGCAGGATGCTTTTTTCAGCTCGACAAGTTCAATGCCCAATGCCTGAGTCAGTGCTTGCGTCGATTGATACAGTTCTCGACAAGCGCCTTGAGCAACACAACCAGGAAAGTAAGCGTATTTGAGCGGTAACGATGGCATAGTCGGTGGGGGTAGAGTGTGGGGAGCCGAATGTAAAGCAATAAACTTCGACGTGAGCGTTCAATCAATGTGGACAACCAGAGGGCACTTAACCAAAAAGTTGTAGGGCCTGGGGGAAGCACGAGGCCTTCACCAAAACTGACGAGCTACTAAGATATTTTGCACGTTCTTAACGATCATTGTCTTTCTAGCGACCACCGAGGATGCTTTGCGACTACTAGATAAGCAGCCTCAGTATGCCCTTAATGGCTACCAGGGTAGAGTTTCAACACAATCGTCTTCCTGTTTTCTGTCCCTTGACTGGTGTGCCTTCATTTTCAGAGTCACTTAGGAAAGCGTCTGGGAATGATTCGGACGATCGCGCTTTCAGATAAGATCAGGAATATGTTTGTCATTGCTAAAAGAGGCAGTACGAGTCTTAAACCGCTCGAATTGCCATTTACTAAGCGTTCAAGCATTTTGAAACAGATAACGTTGCCGCCGCATTGATTGAGGAAGCTTATGACCACCGAGACAGAAATTTTTGAGAAAGTCCAGAAGATTGTGGCTGATCAGCTAGGTGTTGAAATCAGTGAAGTCAAGCCAGAAGCTAGCTTTGCCAACGATCTAGGAGCCGACTCCCTTGATACCGTCGAGTTGGTCATGGCCCTGGAAGAAGAATTTGAGATCGAAATTCCTGACGAAGCGGCAGAAGAGATTGCCACTGTAAAATCTGCTGTAGACTACATCAGCAATAAGGTATCAGCCTCAGCTTAGGTCAAGTAGGAAGTGAACGGTAAACAGTGAACAGCAAAGCTCTATTCTAATCGTTGATTCTGAGAGTCATTGAAGAATTGATGGCAGAATTCTGTTCACTGCACCGCTTACCAAGACCTGAAGCCTCTTCACCGTTTTTGTGTTCCGTTGTTCTGCATTCTGGGTATCGACCCCTATCGTTGAAGCCATGACAAATAGTGACCGTAAGCGCGTTGTCGTTACAGGACTCGGCGCGATTACACCAATCGGAAATACCTTAACTGCTTACTGGGACGGCTTGTTGAGCGGACAGAATGGCATTGGTCCCATTACCCTTTTTGATGCGTCTCGGCATGAGTGTCGCATTGCTGGAGAAGTGAAAGGGTTTGATCCGCACGCTTACATGGATCGTAAAGAAGCCAAGCGGATGGATCGGTTTGCCCAATTTGGCGTGTCTGCTAGCAAGCAGGCGATCGCCGATGCCCAGTTTGTCATCAACGATCTGAATGCAGAACAAGTCGGCGTGTTGATTGGTACTGGCATTGGCGGGTTGAAAGTGCTGGAAGATCAGCAAGAAATCAACCTGACGAAGGGACCCGATCGCTGTAGCCCCTTCATGATTCCCATGATGATTGCGAATATGGCAGCAGGATTGACCGCTATTCATACAGGCGCAAAGGGACCCAACTCCTGCTCTGTAACAGCCTGCGCTGCGGGGTCAAATGCGATCGGTGATGCCTTTCGGTTTGTGCAAAACGGTTATGCCCAGGCAATGATTTGCGGTGGCACTGAAGCTGCTGTCACGCCTCTCTCCGTCGCTGGCTTTGCCGCCTGTAAAGCGATGTCTACTCGCAATGACGATCCAGCCCATGCCAGCCGTCCGTTTGACAAAAGCCGAGATGGTTTCGTGCTCGGGGAAGGCAGCGGCATTTTGATTCTCGAAGAACTGGAACATGCCCTGGCAAGAGGTGCCCGCATCTACGCTGAAATTGTCGGCTACGGTGCCACCTGCGATGCGTACCACATTACCTCTCCAGTTCCCGGCGGCGAGGGTGCTGCACGAGCGATTTCCCTAGCGCTGAAAGATGCTAACCTTACGCCCGATCAGGTGAGCTACATCAATGCTCATGGCACTAGCACGCCAGCTAACGACTCGACCGAGACGGCAGCGATGAAAAAGGCATTGGGCGACCACGCTTACAAGATTACCGTCAGTTCGACTAAATCCATGACGGGACATCTGCTGGGTGGCTCTGGTGGCATTGAAGCGGTGGCGGCAGTGATGGCAGTGGCAAACGATCGCGTTCCCCCCACGATTAATCTCGATACCCCTGACCCCGATTGTGACCTGGACTACGTGCCCCATCACAGCCGTGAGCAGATAGTAAACGTAGCGCTGTCCAATTCTTTTGGGTTCGGTGGACATAACGTTACTCTGGCATTCAAAAAATATCGCTAGTCTCTCTAGTGATAGTCTTTGCTTTTGCTCTGTTGAACTTCGTGCTCGTTTGCCTTACATTGCCCTATTCAGGATCTAACTCATGACGACAACGACTACTCGCTTTCCGATCGACCTCGGTGCCTACAAGCCGCTGACGCTAGACCCTGCCAACAAGACCCTGACCGCCGAACAAAAAGAGACTCTCCAAGCCAATATTCAGCTTTGCCGTGACGCGATCATCTTTTTCACCGCTACGGGTGCTGCCAGGGGTGTGGGTGGTCATACCGGCGGACCCTACGACACGGTGCCCGAAGTCATGATTCTGGATGCACTGTTCCGAAGCGCCCCTGATCAGTTTGTGCCAATCTTCTTTGACGAAGCAGGGCACCGCGTTGCCACTCAGTACCTCATCGCGACTCTTAACGGTGATCTGCCTGCGGAACAGCTAGCCCATTACCGGGAAGCAAATTCTCACCTGCCTGGGCACCCAGAACTAGGGCTGACCCCTGGTGTGAAGTTTAGCTCTGGTCGCCTGGGTCATATGTGGCCCTACGTGAATGGCGTGGCAATGGCAAACCCTGGCAAGACTGTCTTCTGCCTCGGTTCGGATGGCTCTCAGCAAGAAGGCAACGATGCGGAAGCGGCACGGTTAGCGGTTGCCCAGCATCTCAATGTCAAGCTGATTATCGACGACAATGACGTGACGATCGCCGGACATCCCTCCAAATACCTCCCCGGCTTCACGGTCGCTAAAACTCTGGCGGGTCATGGACTCAAGGTTTTGGAAGGTGATGGCGAAGATCTGGACGATCTGTACGCTCGGATTGTCGAAGCGGTGACAACGCCTGGACCGATCGCCGTGGTCAACAAGCGCCCCATGTCCGTTGGTATTGAAGGTCTGGAAGGCTCTACGCACGGGCATGACGTGATCTCGGTCAAGCTGGCGATCGCCTACCTGGAAAAGCGTGGTTTGACCGCAGCAGTGGACTTTTTGAAGGCGATCGAAACACCCAAGAATCCTGGTAAATTCATTGGCGTGGGTGACACGTGGGACTCTAACCGCAACGTGTTTGGCGATGCCGTGAATGCAGTACTGGACGGGATGAGTGAAGCCGATCGCAAAGCCAACGTCGTTGTCATTGACAGCGATTTGGAAGGCTCCTGTGGTCTGAAAAAAATCCACGATGCTCACCCCGAAGTCTTCATCCCCTCCGGCATTATGGAGCGAGGCAACATTTCTGCGGCAGCAGGCTTTGGCATGGAAAAAGGCAAGCAGGGCATTTTCGCCACCTTCGCCGCCTTTTTAGAAATGTGCATTTCCGAAATTACGATGGCGCGGTTGAACTACTCCAACCTGCTCTGCCACTTCTCCCACTCTGGCATTGACGACATGGCAGACAATACCTGCCACTTTGGTATCAACAACTTCTTTGCCGATAACGG
>DATNQS010000118.1:0-2186 GCA_036703925.1 Candidatus Sericytochromatia bacterium | reverse complement strand
GCAATGTACTGCTTGCGCGATCGCGGCTTCAAAGTCATTTATGCCCAAAACGCTGATTTTGCCGTTGAAATGCGCGAAGGCGGCAAAGTGTATTTCAGCGTGACTGAGGATGCGACTGCTTTAGATCCCACGATCGGCTGGATCGTGCGCGATCGGGCGACGAATCAAATTACCGTGATTCCACCCCAGTCTTAACCAGCCCCAAGCGCAAGCCTGACGCGCTTACGAAACTCTTGCTTTAGACGATGGGCGCATTTTGGAAGCCTGACTACGCATAAAGCGATCGGCAATTTTAGACCGTTGCTGCCAGCTTGACCGAAGCGGGTTATCGACTCTCACGGGACTCAGCAGATTAGAGATTTCATCCCAAAGCGAACGATCGGCTGTATGGAGATCGCCAAGTACCAGGATGACCCCTAACAACAGCAGCGTGACACCAAACATAAACAAACCCAATGATATGGGCACTAGCCATTCCAGGTCGATCAACGTTCTTAAAGCTAGCGCGAAGGTACTGGCGATCGCACATAACAACGCATAAGCATTTGCCAAAACCCCGTACCGCACGACCTGATAGCGATACTGTAGCTGCCGGAGAGACTTTTTGGCTTGGAGGATGCGATTCGTGCTGCGATCAGCCCCCTTGCTATCGTTTCTTGCTTTGCCTCGCATATCACTAGCTTCCAGCAAATCAAGACACTGGCGACTGGCGACTTGCAAAGTTTCTTCAAGTGCTGTTTGGCGTAGGCTGACGCGATTCAACAACAGTATGCAGGCAAACGTCATCAGCACCGAGTTCAAAATTAGTTGGATTAACTGAGTAGTCTGCTCAACGCTCATGGGGATTCCCTCAGCCATGCGGCTATGTAGGCAAATGATACGGGTTGTTTGTCAACGACGCAACCAATAGTCATCAATATCATAGATTAATTTAGTACAAACGAACTATTAGGACGATAATTAGTTTAATAGGGCTTACGCAAAGATCCCCGACTTCTACGATGGAGTAAGGGTGATGGCTAAGTTTTGACCAGAAGTCGGGGATTTAAACACTTTATGCGTAGGTCGTATTTAAGTTGGACGGCTAGCTTCACCAGGTTCAAAAGGTTGCCCAAGAGTCTTAAAGCAATACCAGAGACCAGAGGCACAAAGCAATTCATCCTTGCAAGTAAAAATAAATTGCATTATGTTGCTGCGTTACCTAATTAGTAACGTGAGGATGCGTTGCCAGGATAAGATCCCCCTTAACTACATTGTGAGGGCCGGTCGACCGCTCAAGCGCAAATGTCAAAGAAAACGCTGCTAACCAATACAACATCAGCGACTTAGACACCGCAGGACATAACGGCTTTGCTGATCACGAAGGCAAGAGAAATACTGTCTTCTACTTTAAGGGTGGTCATGGTGCAGCCCCGCAACCGCAAAACCACGACTCGCTGGCCCACTTTGCGCTGACGGGCAAAATCGTGCGAGAAGAGAATCTTCTAGTCAAGCAACAGTCCAGTGTTGTGGCTCTAATGGCGAAACTGTGCTGGGCGGTCTGGGCTACGATCGCGATCGCCATACTAGCACTGGGCGTTGCCAGCGTTTCCCTGCTTGCTCTACTGAGTGTTCCTGTCGGCGTTTCCTGGGTGCTCTATGCTTGTCTGGTACTGCTGTTGCTGTATACGCTGTAGCTTTCTATTTGTGTGGGTGAGCCGATAAACCGCTCATCGACTCACCTTCCCTTAAAAACACTGCTTGGTTCAACCGCTGACTAGAAGGGCAACCGGGAAATGCTGAAGTGCGTCACCGATAGCGATCGTGTCCTGGCTCTGCATCGGCTGAGTTGTAATGACGTTTGTCCAGGTCGAAGGTAAGCCCGACGGCAGTACGAGATGCGTGTCTTTCCAGACTGCCGTGCCAAGCGGACGTTCTCCAGGCTGAACCAACGGGGTGAAGAAACGAGGTGCGATCGCGATCGCTGTCTGTCCGCCCACCGTTCTAGCAAACGCAATAATATGATTCTGCAAGTCGCCTGCTACCTCAAGCGGTTGATAATCACCCTGTTGAAACAGGTTGGCAAAGGCTTTCCGGGCTTGTAACAACTGATACGTCAAAAACAATTTAATGTTGCCTGTTGCCCGTGTTTCAAAGAGATCATCAATCAGCGCCAAAGGGTTGTGTGGCAACTTGGTCTTAAGCTG
>DATNQS010000117.1:0-7287 GCA_036703925.1 Candidatus Sericytochromatia bacterium | reverse complement strand
ATAGATAACGGCAACCCGTCGCGCATCGCCCTCAAAGGAAACGTTGGCACCATCAAAGATGCCCAATTCACTAAGCCGCCGCAAGTCTGTACGCGCTACGTCGTCACGAAAGACCTGCCCTGGTTGCAGCTGGATCTGGCGACGCAAGAAACCGGGCTGAGTCCGTCCCCGAATCGGCTGTCCTTGCTCATCAACGGGATTACCTTCTTTGTTGACAAAGCGCACTTGCACATCGCTGATAAATCCTTCAGCTACCTCAACGGTGACAACCCCCTCTCGGGTCGGCTGTAAGGTCAAGACTCGCGCTAGCACATAACCGTTTTGGGCATACCACTCATTAATACGTCTCACACTTTCGTTGAGCAGGGTGGGTCTAACTGCTGTACCAAGCTGCTCACCAAACAGCTGATTGGCAACGTCTACTGTAAGTGCCTGTGCCCCCGTTAGCCGGAGCGATCGCACTACGATCGGCTCGACTTGAAAGACCACACTCAACCCTTGAGGATTGGTACGACTGCTGACGCTGGCATTGGCAAACAGCCCAGTGCCTAGAATATCTGCGACATCTTGCTTGAGCTGACTACCGCTGGTGCCACCACCTGGTTGTGTTTTGATCGTATTGCGAACCACTTGCTGTAGCTCTGCCTCAGCGCCCACAATCTGCACATCAGTTGCTGTCACGACAAGATCAGGTAACGCGATCGTGCGTGTAGGAGCAGGGGGGCGCTGGCTGGGAACAGGCGTAGCTGGTGCAGCGCTGGGCAATGCTGGCACCGTCACTCTCTCGCCTGCTGGTATCGTCTCCGGTCTTATGGTTTCTGGTGTCGTAGCTTGTTGCGATGGCACGACCCAAATGGGAGCATTGATTGAAGCGGGTGGCGCTCCAGTTGGCAGCTCGGTCGGTGGAGGCCCGCTCGGTGATGTGCCAGTGAGAGCTTGCGTGGGCGATCGCTCAACGGTAGACGACAGAGGCGTACCAAAATTGATCGCTGGCTGATCAGACCCTATTGCTGGTGTTGCGTCTGGTGGTGTCGATGCAGGACTCGCTGGTGGAGTTATAGCCGGTGCCACGATCGGCTGATAGTCCTGATAATACTGGGTCGTGCTGCTCGTCGTTTGGGCATCAACCGCTGCCGTTGTCTGTAAACTACTTGAGGGTTGTAGATTGCTTGGGGTTTCTGCTGCTGCCTGAGCGATCGCGCCTACGCTTGGTTCTATAAAGGTTGCGCTTGGCGGCACTGCGCTAACCGTTACGCTGCTAGAGAGGTTGCTGGGTAAGTTATGGCTCAACGACGAGCGTGGGGTAGCCGTTGCGCTAGCAGTGTGAATGCCCTCGCACGCAGCGATCGCCGCGAGTGTGCAGGCTGCTAGTGTCTGTAGGTGCATTAACGTCACGTTGCAAACCGATAAGGCGTTCAAACCACTACCATCACCAGTGGTTGGCGAAGTAGAAAAGCTACTAGATTAGCCCCTAACATTCTGCACGGTTGCTCTGTAATTACGACATTCTTTACAAAAGAATGTAAAAAGTCTTGCTAAAGCACTGGCAACCTTGCGATCAAAGCGTTGGGTCGATGCACCTGACTAGGGCGCTGCATGGATCTCACCTGAATCACGATGGCTCTATCGCAATAGCGCAAGCTGGAGTAATGACCGTTGAGGGCAGTTTAGAGTGAGGGACTATACGCCGCTAACAGGCACGACACAGCTTGAAACTGAGCTTCAACAAACGCTGGGTTGCACGAGAAGTCCGTATAGCCATTGAGCCGTCTCAGCGAAATGATATCCTCCTTGCACTCAACAACTCTGTAAAAGGCGCCATTTTCACTGGTTAGAATATCCCCAAGCTTAATTTTCATTCTCTTAACGCTGCTCACGCCGATGTGATTAATAGTCTCAGTATTGCCTGTTAGAGATTCAATTGACGATCGCTATTGTGAAGACTTTCACGCCTTCCGTAAATTCCAGGTAACGACTTTCCACTCGGCATTGCAGCCGTTGAAAATGTTGCAATGCGTTAAGTTTTGCCTTCAAGATTCGAGCGATAAAAAGCGCGATCGTTGCGGTGTTATTTTTGCCCTTGATCCAGGCGACGTTGCCACTCAGCATCAATTTTAGGCGCTTGTTCCACATCTTGTTCCAACAGATCTCGCTCCGTGGTGTACGCCAAATCGCCTGTGCCAATGACTGTTTCGGCAGTAAATTGTTGGGCATAGGCAATCTTGTCTTGCAGCTTGGCATCTGCCTGGTTCAGTTGCATAGCGTGCTGCTGACGTGCCTCATTGCGGGTATTGATCTTGCCATTACGCCATTGCACCCAAAAGTAGCGCAGGAGGGGCAGTGCCAGAAACGCAGTGCCATAGCCCAGTAACACCCAATAAATGGACTGTGCAAAGGCAACTAACCCACCGAGTTGGGCAGCCGCAGTACCATCAGCAAGGAGGCTACCCAGCACTAAAGCCCCAACAAGGTTAACGCCACCTAACCCGACTGCCAGTATGAGTTGTCCCGAACCGGCTTGGCTAAAGCGCCACGGCTGTTCTTGCAAATAGGCTGAAACAGGCTGGGGACGAGTTTGGGCTGCTGTTGCCTGCAACTCTGGAAAGTGATAGACAATCTCACCTTCAGGACTCACTTCGGGTTGCCCGTTAAAACGAGTGAGCACAGGCAGCATATACTCCTCATACTCACGACTAAACCCTTGACCGACCTGATCAAGATAGGGCGCGATTTGCTCGGCAACAACAGCGCCGCGCTCATTGCGAATGACTGTGCCGATCGCCTGCCATCGGCGTTCCTCCAGATTCGCATTCGGGTTGCCATCGCCAAACAGAAAGGAGAACATCGCCTCCAGAAAGTTCATCTTAGGCTTTTCGCCAGACCGTGCAGACCGACGATCGTACCGCTGTGGGCGATCGTTGTAGTTGGGCGAAAAAATCCAAAAGATGTCTGGGCCAAACCAGATGTTGGGTAGAAAGATACCACCACCCGAGTCACGATCGTTATCATCACGGCTAGAACTAGCAGCCATCACAATGAAGAGGACGGTAATGGCAATTAGCGCGATCGAAGCCAGCAGCACGATGCCAAAGGAGATCCGAATAAGGTAGAACAAGACCTTCCAAACCTTGCTCCACCATTCTTGCAACTGCAACCGCAGCGACTTATTGCGTAAGACAGTGCGGAAATTTTGAGGGAATAGATAAACCACCTCGCCCGACTCGGCAACCTGTAAATGCCCACCAGCCTCGGAGGCAAGCGTCAAAAGCCCCTGTTGCGCCACAGTTACATTTAACCCAGCTTGGCTGGCGATGTCGCCAACGGTTACGCGATAATCCAGGCGTTCAACCGCCTGCATAATTTCGGGATTTGGAATCATAGCGGTTTCCCTGCAAAGCCTTATCTACTCCTAGTATAGGATCTGTATTTTTACCCTTGAGGAGAAAAGAGGCGCAGGGAGTAGGGGATGGGGAGTAGGAATGTAGGGGTTAGAGAGTTTAAACTGCACTCATTGCTGCCAGTTCCTCCTCCTGCTTCCCCTGCACTGCTGTATCCCTTACCTCACGCCTTACCTTTGCTCACAGACTCAAACACACAGCCGTCCATAGAGACAAACATATTAGTTACGTCTCCCTGGTGTGGTGCAGCGGTTTTCACTGTTGCTTTGGGGAGTGTTTTGCGAAGGGCTTGGACTTGTACAACAGCTTGTTTCGCCAGGTCGATCGTCTTTGCCGCAATTCTCAGTAGCTCTGCCTCCGATCGGCGGTAGTCCGTTAGCTCGATCGCGTAAAGATACACAATCCCGAAAGCCGGCAGCGAACGATAGGTAAGTGCAAGGATGGTGCTGTTAACGGTGACTTCGATCGTGTGTTCGTGCCCTTCATCCGCTAAACACGCCTTCACAATTTGCAGATGGTCTAGTGGCAAGAGCGCCAGTGCCTCTACTTGCAATCGTTTAAGTAGCTGTACCGCAGTCGGATTAATCTTGATCACCTCACCTTGTGGATCAAAGACCAGAATCGGATTTGGGTTATTTCGCAAGAAAGCAGCTAGCTGAATAATGCTTGCATCGGCATACTCACGGCTCATTAGGTGCTGACGAGACTTTAAGCTAGCGGATGACGATAGCAGCTCGACAAAGTGTGCCTGATAAGCTGCCGTCTGATTATTTTTGTTTACCATGAGATGTTAGCTCCTCAAGTTTGATCGAACGGTGGAGTTAGCCAGGGGTATGGTGTGGTAACTGCGCCCCTGGCTTTTGCGTGGCTAGATGAAATAAAGCAAGACGCACTGACAAAAGAAACGGAACAAACGCTCTGAGTAAATCGTCCTTAGCGCTAGGTCATTCAGTAAAACCTCGTAAGCCACAAGGCACTACCGCCTCAGTAACTTCACTGTCAATCGGTAGCCATATGCGAAGATTTGTAACATTAAGAACTTTGCTCTAAGTGGATGCCCTGAGACTTAACTATGAGCGACTTCTTTACTTTCGCAGGTGATAAAAACTGTTCTCCCCTGTGAGTGTTGTCATGGTAGGGCGTGACAGCTCTAGCGCACGACGCTGACCAAGCTCACTCGGTCGAGTGACTGACATCACACCATATTTCAGTGTTAATGCTGTTGTCATAGTTTCGTTAGTCTGGCTCAGTATCGAGGCACGATCGCAGTGCCGTAACAGATCTTCTACACGTCAGTTCCCAATGGGCGCTAAACTAATACACAGTCAAAGCAATCTGCTTTCCCGACTTGTTCTTGCTCCCATCACCATCATTTGCGGGCTATGCCAAGATCTCAACGCAACGACAACTTCATTGATAAAAGCTTCACGGTCATGGCGGATATCATCCTGAAGATGCTGCCTGCCACGAAAAAAGAGAAAGAAGCGTTTGCCTACTATCGCGATGGTATGTCTGCCCAAGGCGATGGTGAGTATGCCGAAGCGCTGGATAACTACTACGAAGCGCTGAAGCTGGAAGATGACGATTACGATCGCAGCTACATCCTTTACAACATCGGGCTGATTCATGCCAGCAATGGCGATCACGACCGAGCGATGGACTATTACCACCAGGCGCTGGAGTTAAACCCCAGGCTGCCCCAAGCGCTCAATAACGTGGCGGTTATCTTCCATTACAAGGGCGAACAGGCAAAAGAAGCTGGCAAGGACGAAGAGGCTGAGGGCTGCTTTCAGCAAGCGGCAGAATACTGGAAACGTGCGATTCGTGTTGCTCCCAATAACTACATTGAGGCGCAGAACTGGCTTAAGACGACGGGACGATCGCAGATTGACGCGTACTTTTAAGACGTTTTTAGTTGTTGGTTTTTAGTTGTTAGAAGCGATGAGCCAACAACAGTACCCGTCTAAGGTGCTACCTAGTTTCAATGTCAGCTTATGAAGATGCTAATAGCTGCTTGTAGCTGGTTATTCACGCCCAAAACTTAACAACCAATCGTTAACAACTACTTATGCTCGATCGCGCACAAGTTCATAAAGTCGCTCACCTTGCCCGTCTTCAACTGACAGAAGAAGAAGAAGAAAAACTGACCACTCAGTTGGGCGATATTTTGGGCTATTTTGAGCAGTTGAATGAGTTGGACGTGAGAGGGATTGAGCCAACCACACGGGCGATCGACGTGAGCAATGTGGTTCGCGCCGATACGCTACAGCCCTATGCTGAACGAGAAGCAATGCTGGAATCTGCACCCGATCGCGATGGCGATTTTTTCAAAGTCCCCAAAATTGTAAACGCAGATTAACGTCTGTCAGTTTAAAGCAGGGATACCGACAGCTTCCCACCCTTAATTAAGATAAACCTCTCCATCTGGCTCAATGGTCAGTGCTGTTTTATCAGTGGCAAAGTCAGTTGTCTCTGTCAGCGTTAGCTCGATCGTATTGGTAGCTGCTGTCGGCACCTGAGGGCTTACAAGCAAAAAGCCACGATCGCGGCGATAAAACGACAAATTAACAGGGGTCGGTAAAGACTGGAGCGTGATTTCTGATCGACCGTTCAACACCCGCAGCCGCGTATCGCCGATTACTTGATACAGAATTTGTGCGCCAGTCTTGTTGATGAGCTTTACTCCAGCAGTGCCATTACTTGGTGTAAGTATCACAATCGGTGGCTGCTGTTCACTGGGTAAGGGTGGATTGACCACTGGAGCAGAGGGACGAACCTGAGCAATTGCCCTGCCTGCAAGTGGAGCAGCGATCGCAGCAAAAACTAACAAACTGCTACAGAAGACCCCTGCGTATTGTAGGAAGTGTCTCGTGCTACGCGACTTTTTCAGGTTCATAATAAACTCTTTGGTAAAAGACCAATTCGTCAGTGCTGCTTACAATGTTGTAGCTAGCACAATACTATAGGTAAGTACTTAGTATCTGTGACGATTTGATCGATTAAAGAGTTCCGAAATACCTCTAAGCGAAGGCGCTTGCAGGTGACTGAACAAGAATGGCTAAAGTCTTTGCCCAGTCACCTGCAACTGCTTTATGCTTCCTGCCAAAGCTTTTTGACTGTGCCTGGTAGAAAACCTTGAATTTCCTGAATTCGATCCTCAGACAACTCATCTTTAGTTGCAGAGAACACTGCTTTAACGACTGTTTCTGGATCAACAGTGGGTTGCAGACCACCTTCTTGCCTGACTCGGAATAAGAACGTGTCGTCTTTGATAATGAGTGGTTGTCTAACGCGACTAATAAAGCGTACTAGGGGGTTTGTATCTTCCCACAAGTCTTCAATTTCGTTTTGAAGTGCTTTTTCTGTAGTCGGCTCCATTTCTTTGTGAAGCTCGTCAGCAACGCGATCGACGGTTTGATTTGGCATCATATCCCGCATTGTGCGAAACACAACTTCCGTAATATCGCGTGCGTCATAAAGATCCGACACACCACTTTTGAGCATCACTTTCTCTAGGAAAGGTGTGTCTTTAGTCGCGATCGGAACCGTAGAGCCTTTCTTTAATGATTCGGGAGGATTTTTTTCCATGTCTTCTAGCATTTGGTGTCCTTTTTCTGTTAATTCTGCTTTCTTAAAGGCAATCAGATGAGGCAGGGGACCATCTGGCGCTCCGTATGTATTAGCAATACGAAAATCAACTTCTTTAGCGTTAATGACATTCGGCACATCATCTTGATTGCCATAGGCATTACCGCTAAATTCAGCGTTGATGTATGCTTCCTGGTTTAAATAATCTAAATGACCAAGAAAGTCTGCTGGAGTCAGTTCAATACCTGTGAAATCAGCTTGATTAAAGTTTACTGGATCTGGTCCAGGATTGCGATCGCTA
>DATNQS010000116.1:0-5772 GCA_036703925.1 Candidatus Sericytochromatia bacterium | reverse complement strand
GGGGAAGAGAGTCAGTAATAACCCTACCTGGCTCTAAGCGCTATAGCAGCAGCGATACTTTCTAGACTTCATGCCGTGAAGCGTAGTCTAGAATGAGCTAGAGATGCACTATGCGGCTGCTCAATGGTCACACAAGCCTCGTTGCTAGACGAATAACAAGTGTGTTCCTGCATGAAGATTCTGTGTCTGCTGACCAATCACCTAGCGGGGATGTTATTGTCGGGGGAGGACGGGATACTAGAAGTAATGACCCTGTATGCTAGTACATTTCACGTTTTTTACGTCTTACTCTAGAAGTAACTTTGGATCAGAAAGCTCTTTTCCAGCTACGTTGCTTGACTGCTAACACTAAAGTAGTAAGATTTATTAAGGGATGATGGTCAAATTTTGCTTTAAGTCATCCGCAGACTGAAAGGAAGAAAAATCCTAGGTTTTACACTGATGCTTGTCATCACTTGTCCTGAGAGAGTTAATGGCTCTCCGCTTGAAACTTAAACCTCATTATCATTATGCTTCGACCAGAACATCGTCAACCCGTTAGCCTGGATCGTCTACCCACCGCTTCTGACCGTAGTACGATACAGCCAACGCAAAGCCGTGTTTTGGCGCCGTCTTCTGACCTTGAGGCGCTGACAGAAAGCTTGATGCCTAAAGGTATTAGTGCCAGTAAGCAAGCTGTGATTGAGCGTCTCATTACCATGTGGGCTACAGCGTCTGAGCGTGATGTAGCTTAGGTTTTGATGCCATTGATTCTCATCTGCCAAGCTGTGTCATATCTTCTTCCAACCATCCTTTGCTTCTAGGTTTTAGACGGATTGGTACTTTTAAGGCTCACTAAACTAAGCTTGGTTGAGTGATATTTTACTTGACGACAATTTATTTGTCAGTAACCTCATCTACAATAGCGCTATGGGGTTGTTTTTACGTGTTCATGCTTCAGTTTAAGTACTGCTGGAGTAGAGTTTGGCAGTCGCAATTAAGGGCATAGATTGAGGATGTTGCGAAACTGGCTAAGATGGCACTGTAGTCTTAGCAGTCTGTGTTTCTCGAGCGACGCTCTATACTCGTCGGGCAGTTGGCAAAATGGTTAGTGAAAGATCTCTGAACCGTCTTCGAGAACTGATTCAACGCATTGTAGAGGCAGAGACTGACGACTTCTTCGAACTTGCGAAAATAGCTGGACTTAATCCTTCTAAAGATTTTTCTACTGCAAACTTGAGTGGTCTGGATCTGCGCTCTGCTCAACTGAAAGGAGCAAATTTTATAGCGACCGATCTCTCGCAAGCCAATTTAGTGAATGCAAACTTGGCGGAAGCTAATTTAATCAATGCCAATCTGATTGGTGCAAAGCTTATCAATGCCACTTTAGATAGTGCCAGTTTAGTAAGCGCCGACATGATGGGCGTTAGCCTGGTAAATGCCACGCTTTTGAGCGCAAACCTTACAGGTGCAAATTTGACTAATGCTAATTTAAGCCACGCTGATTTACGTCGCGCTGTGTTGATTGGCTGCAAGCTAGATGGTGCCCTTCTGTACTTAGCATCGCTCAATCATGTCGATTTACGCCGTTCGAGTCTGACAACGGCTAACTTCAGAAGCGCCAATCTTTACGGCACAAACTTGAGCTATGCGGATCTGCGTGGAGCGGATTTGACTGATGCAAATTTGGTGGGTGCTACTTTTGAAAAGGCATTGCTTGGTGACAATCAGGGGTTGACTAAAGAGGTGATAGCAGATTTGCAACAGCGTGGTGCGATCGTTGATCACTGATTAGCTGTCTAAGGTTACTGGTCTTAACCTCAATGGATCTCAGCACTGTTGCTTCCTGGCACAATAGATTGAAAGTCAGTTGCACTACGAGGCAGTTCAAATGGGGTATCGATGCGAATGGGCAACGGGACAATCTGTTTACCTTGAGAATGTTGATGATCAGACTCGTGTGACCCTTACCAATAGCAGCCCAGGACAGCAGCAGCAATCGAGCAACCATGTTCAAACGGGACACTGGACTGCACCACCCGAAGTCTGGCAAGTCGCGATCGGTCTTGTAGTCAAATTGCTTACGGCTCAGGGCGAACAGTTTATCTACATACAGGGCAACCAAGTCAGTCGATCGCAAGAAGCGCCATCCTGGGGTGAGGCTCAACCCCTGCCAGTGCGCGTTGATTCAATGCCTACCTCTGCTATGTCTCCAAAGCCTGCGATGCCTTCGATGCCACCAATGCAGCCTTTACCGCCGATGAAAATGGGTGATATGCAGATGGATCAAACGGCAATGACAATGCAGATGGGCAAAATGCGGATGGAGATGAACCCGATCAAGCCATTGAGCGAGCCATCACCTCAAACAGGAGCAGAAAAACCACCCACGTCGGCTGTGCAACGAAACTTTTGCAGTCAATGTGGTAGCACGCTTAAACCCAGCGATCGCTTTTGCGCGCATTGTGGGCATCGCCTTGACTAAGCTTAAGTAACCTGAAAAACGTCTGCCCTTATGCGTTCGCTGCTTTAACTATGAGCGTTTGTGTTTCCGTCGGCTAATGGCAACGTAAACCAAAACTGAGAGCCTTTGCCAGGATGGCTAGCAACACCAACCTGTCCACCGTGCGCTGTAATCACTTGCCGACAGCGATGTAGACCCAGCCCAATACCCGTCAGGTGCTGGTTGTCGATGCCCCGCACATAGAGTTGAAATAGCCGATCGCATTGGTTTTGATCCATCCCCCGCCCGTTGTCAGCGATCGCGCAGTGGATCATGCGGGGCGCAGCCGTTGTTGTGGTGTCGAGCGTGGCGTTAAGTGTGATAGTCAAACCAGGCGCATTATGTTTGACTGCATTAAGCAATAAACTCTCAAACACTTGCCGCAGTTGCTGTAAATCTGCTTTGATGGGCGGCAGATCGCAGGGTATCTGAGTGCAGAGATTGACATGGTTTTCTACCAAAAGCGGTTTCAGGTTTGACAGAGCAATGTCTACAACTTGATGCAGATGCACGGGCTGGCAATGGAGTATGGTTGCAGGCGTGTCATCTGTATGCCCTTCCAAAAGAGAATTCAGTAGGTTGAGCTGATGGTCGCAGCTTTGCACCATGCGATCGAATTTTCCACAGGGCACGGGTACCGCTTCACAGTCTTTGTGACGGCTTCTTAAACTGTTTAACACCATTAACATTCCCTGCACCGGAGTCCGTAGGTCATGGGCAACGGCATGTAGGAGCAAATCTTTAACTTGATTGAGACTTTGCAGTTCCTGCATTCGCTGTTGCAGCTCGGCGGTGCGGGCTTGCACCTGTCCTTCCAAGCTCACTGCTAGCGTTTGAAGGTGCTGATAAAGCTGCCCTTGCTGGATTGCAATTTCCACCTGTGTTGCAAGTTGTTCTAGCAAATTGGTTTCTAGCGGCAACCAGTGGCGCGGCCCAGAGCATTGATTTACCAGCAGAATGCCAAACATTTTGTGATGCACCATGATGGGTACACCAATGCTTGCTTTGACTTGACAGTAGCGATAGTACTCAGCAATTAGTGGGGGCTTGTCCTCTTGAGCGGTATCATCGATCGCCTTCACAGGCTTCATATCGCAGGGATTCTCCGAGGTTTTTTGCTTAAAGAGGGCTTCGATTTCTTGAGCTACCCGCTGATCTGACACCCAGCCTTGCACTGAAGTCCAACCGGGGCTTACCGACTCGGCAACCGTCAAGTTGTGTCCAGATACGCCCTGCCCACAGGGATCGAGCCGTATGATGAAAACCTGATCGGCTTGCAGCAGATGGCGAACTTCAGAAACAGTTGTGTCAAGAATTTCGTCTAGCTCCAGCGATCGCCGAATGCGCTGTGCTGTCTCAGCTAATAACCGCTCACGGTCTGCTGCAAACCGCAGTTGAGTTTCTGCCCGTTGCCGTTCCGCTACGGCTGCCGCTAACATCAGCACAATACCCATCGTGACACCAACAAAGGTCTGGAGTAGAAGGGTTGCCTGTTGCGTGCTGCCGTTTGCATCCATCAAGAAGGGGCCTCGATGTTGCGTTAAGCCCCAAAAGGCAAGACTAGAAACAATAAAACCACTTACCACGGTGCCCCGTTGTCCAAACCGCAACGCCGCCCAGACGATGGGAGCAAGCGGTAAGATCTCTAATGGATACCGAGCTTTACCGGCGTGCATAGAGGCACAAAAAACAAACCAGCTTACGCTTAAGAGCAGCGTTATCCACAGCAATGCTTCAAGGGTTCGCCATCGACGCAGTTGGTGCTGCAATCGCTGCCCCCATGACGACACATTTGACCAGAATGGAATATCGTTGGGCAGGGGCTTGCTCAACCAAACCAGCAGCAGCGGAGCCATGACCAAAATGCCGATGCTGTCTCCTAACGCGATCGCCCACCACTGACTGCTAAATTGCTGCCAGGGGCTTAGACCAACGATGCACGCATAGAGGGTACGAATGGTGGCATTGGGTATAGGAGAGACCACAACTGCCAACGCGAGAAATTTGAGGGCACCCCGCAGGCTGCGAAGAGACGACGACCAGCCAACCTGACGCAGTAACGCTTTGCCAACGATCGCGCTTAACGTCGTGCCAACAGCAGCGACTAGGGCGACTGCCCCTGCTGCCCCTACCGATAGTGCTAGCAAAAAACTTCCCAGACTAATACCAACCCAGACATGAGTGCTACTTAGTAGCAAAACTCCCAGAGCAATGCCCGCAGGAAACCAGATCGGTGAGGCTTCTAAGCCCAGATTTGCTACGAAAACCGTTAACCTACCCACCACAAAATAGGCTAATGCGATCGCCCCAGTCTTGAGCAGGTATGCTCCTAACGGCACGGTCTTATGCTCCTCAAGTAAGGTAGCGATCGCGACAGCACGCTGGCTAATGGTTTCAGTACTAGCATCTCTTTTCCCTTCTGGATAGCCTCTAGTGTTCCACCAAGAATTGTTTGAGCGCTTAAAACCCTCAAACGACTCTTTAAATCAGCAGTAAGCCGCCTACGTAGATGTAACGGATGACCCACCATACATACTAGAGTGGCGTGTGAAGCGGAGGCGTGGCTTCCCCCATCTGGATGAGCAAAGTAAGCGGTAGAAGCCGTCAGGATCAAGGACTGTTACTCTACTGTTCTACTTCTGGTGTTGTATCGACTGTTACTTTTGCTACAGGGCTTGCAGTGGTGGCGATCGCAGACGGTGCTTTCTGTACTAGCAAAACTGTCACGATATGCGACAACAGACCGACCGGCCCCGCGAACAAGCAAAGTATGAGGGAGTGTGCCGTCCAGATATTAGTCCGCTGTCCTTCCCAATAGATCCAACGACCGACGAATAAATCCATCACTAGAAAATGTGCCCAGCCTGTTGCAGCAGCTCTCTCATCGCTAAAAAACCGAGCAATATCTGCCAATTTTGGGTTGGCAAGTGCCTGCGCCGTTTCAGTGTTCAGCGTACCGAAAATGAAATAAAGGTAGAGTAACGCCAAAGCAACAAAGGGCAAGTAGGATGTCATCACTCGTTTAGTGATGTTCCAGTTAGGAAGCACAATCATCAAAGCCCAAAAGGGCAGGACAAAAAGATTGGCACCATCGAAGAGTTGAGCGATCGTCATAAGAGAGTATGTCAAAAGTTAAGTGGCAGTCGTACTAAGCCGTAGCAATAGTTAGTCTAGTCCTGAGTGAAGGGTCACGTCGAAACTGCAAGGGAAACCGTCAGGCTCGCTTATTTGTTACGCTTCGTAACAGATAGTTTTTCTGGTACGGTTATGTCTCTGCTTCAAGTCCACCA
>DATNQS010000115.1:0-2928 GCA_036703925.1 Candidatus Sericytochromatia bacterium | reverse complement strand
TCAACCGTTTGTCAACGTCGATGGTTTTACTACAGCCGATCGACGTTCAAGCTTATTCCCAACAAGTCATAAGCGGTTTGTTGGATGCTGGGGAACCCCCTGGTTTCCCAGCTTACTTGTTAGTCGATCATTCCCTGTTGTAACAGGGAGGAGTTTTAACAATGTCTTTAAAGGATTCCTGGCAGCAGCAGCGTCAGCAGCGCCAGCAGGAAGTCACCCAGCGCCAGCAGACTGTCTCTGATGCCTTAACCGTAACTCGGCAAGAACGCCAAGCTAAGGCAGTTCAACTGCGTCACGAACTTAGCCTCTTCCGTGAGGCATTAGGGAGCCAAAACACAGCACGCTGCACTGAGCTACAGCAGTTTTGCCAGCGCTTGCATTTAGAAACGCAATCATTTTTGGCGGCAGCAGGCGATCAACGTCACGTACAAGCCACCCAACTAGCCGCAGAACTCCATCTCTTTGTGCAAATGCTCCACCAGCAAACGGCAGCATTTCTTACAGAGGCGCAAGCAGAACGAGCAGTTGCCGCACCACAGTTGAAACAAGAATTGGCTGCGTTCGTTAATGATTTGCGTTCAGACGTGCAGAGCTACCTGATTGAACTGGAAGCCGTTCGTGAAAATCAAGCTGTGCAGTTGAGCCAGGCACTCATTGAAGGACGGGCAAAGCGCGAAGCTGAAACACACGCGTTATTTCAGCGCCTTGCAGTCTTTCGAGCAGAACTGCGACGGTTTTCTCAGGATTTACACCACACTGTTTGGGGCGGCGAGAGTGCTGCTAACCTCGAAACTCTTGCTGCAAAGTTACCAGCAGTAGCACAAGCCTCTACTAAAAATGGGAACCAGCCTACTAATCAAGTAGCAGCGTTACCGAATGAATCTATAGCTCTCACGGCAACAGTAGGAGCACAGCACAGAAATGCCGTTGCTGTTGCGCCCCTAGCAAAAGTGATGAAGGCACCACAGGAGGCGATCGCTCCCGAACAGGATGTTTATGCTTACATCCAAAACGCGCAAGGTGCAAGACTCACAGAAATTGAAAGAGCGCTTGGTCTGAGCCGTTTTCAAGCCATAGATGCTCTACGATCGCTAATCAAAAAAGGCTTAATCACCCAACGCGATCGCATCTATCTTGCTCAAGGACATCTTGCCCATACGTGAAGAGAAGGGAAGAGGAATGAATCTATGCAGCGCTGATCGCATCTCGCCCCAGTAGCTCACTACCTTACACACTCCCAGACCCTATATCCCCTCATACCGACCCCCACTCAGAGGTGAAACCGTGACGACTGTACTTCGAGCTAGCCCCCGTCGCTTTGTCAGCACTCCTGCCGTTGAACGAGTCGCTAGCCGTGCCCTGCGCTATTTACAATCTGGCTATTCTGTCCATTTGCGTGGTCCTGCTGGGACAGGTAAAACAACGCTGGCACTGCATTTGGCTGATCTGCTTGCCCGCCCACTCATGTTGATTTTTGGTGATGACGAGTTCAAAACATCTGACCTAATTGGCAATCAGTCGGGCTATACGCGCAAGCGAGTAGTTGATAACTACATTCACAGCGTTGTCAAAGTCGAAGATGAAGTGCGGCAAAACTGGGCTGATTCTCGCCTCACGCTTGCCTGCCGTGAGGGTTTCACGCTGGTGTATGACGAGTTTAACCGCTCGCGTCCAGAGGTCAACAACGTCCTGCTGTCAGCGTTGGAGGAAAAACTGCTGGTATTACCACCTAGCAATAGCCGCAGCGAGTACGTTCGGGTCAGTCCCCATTTTCGTGCCATTTTCACGTCCAACCCAGAAGAATACTGTGGTGTTCATGCGACGCAAGATGCTTTGATGGATCGGCTAGTAACCATCAGTATGCCTGAGCCAGATGAGCTGACCCAGCAAGAAATTTTGGTGCAAAAAACAGAAGTTGATCGTGCCAGTGCACTGCTCATCGTCCGTCTAGTCAAAGAGTTTCGTATTCGCACAAACAATGAAACGTCTTCTGGTTTGCGGTCTTGCCTGATGTTGGGCAAAGTTTGCCATGACCATGAGATTTTGGCAACGCCTGGAAATGCTGATTTTCGTGATCTTTGTTCCGATGTGCTCCTCTCTCGCTCCAGTTTGCCTCTAAAGGAAGCAACCCAAATTCTGTGGGAACTGCTGAATGAAACGATCAACATGAGCCTAGTTGAAACAGAACTGAGTGAAACAGAGCAGAGTGCTTCACCTTACGATCTGGCTATCGGCTCATCTGATGTGGCGATCGCTCAAGCCGCCGCTATTGCCGAAGACCTGGAAGCGCTAGCAGCAGAAGCGCTGATGGCTGAGACAACCACGCCGATCTTGATTGCAACAGAAGCACTAGCAGAAAGCCTAGATGAAGTGCCGATCATGGCGACAACATCTGAGTTAGAAGCAACCATTCCAGAAGCAGCCAGCCCAGATACAGCCATCGAAGCGACTGTTCCCGCAATAGAAGATTTCATTCCCTATGAGCAGGAAATTCTTGCTTATCTCAAGCAAGTCAATGGGGCACGACTGTCTCAGATTGAGCAAGCCCTGGCGCTAGATCGCTTCCGCACAGTGGATGTTTTACGCTTGCTTGCAGAAAAGGGTAGCGTCCTGCTACGCGATCGACTCTATCTCCCCTCAGAGGATTAAGCTATGACTGCTGCTATACCGACAAGAAGCTATCCCAACACACCATCGTCCACCAAAGACTCAGCGCGATCGATTTCGACCTCGACCTCAGGCTCAACGCTGGCAGATGTACTGGAACGGGTGTTAGATAAAGGTATTGTCATTGCTGGCGATATCTCCGTTTCCGTCGCCACAACAGAGCTGCTGACCATTCGCATTCGGCTGCTAATTGCCTCGGTTGATAAAGCAAGGGAAATGGGCATCAACTGGTGGGAGAATAATCCCCACTTTAGCGCCCAG
>DATNQS010000114.1:0-5876 GCA_036703925.1 Candidatus Sericytochromatia bacterium | reverse complement strand
CAATATCTGCCTTGCCCTCTAGTACCGCCGCCAGACGATCCTGGTTGACGACAGGCTGTAGCTCAACAGCATCCTTGCTTCCCAGCAATTCCTGCGCTAGTCGTTGGGCAATCTCAATTTCTAATCCTTGTAGCTGTCCATTGGCTCCCCGAAAGCCTAGCGGGCGGAGGTTATCCTTCACTGCCACAATCAAACGCCCCCGTTGCTCGATCGCTTGCAAATCAGCAGCAAAAATCGGAGGCACTGAGAACAGCACCCCCAACCCGCTTAGACTTAATACATTACCGAGCAGCGCAGACAGTTTCATTGCCATGCCAAGCAGTCAAACCTGGACTAAGCTGCCTTCTTTACAGCAGTACCAACGGCTGCAACGACCTGACTAAAACCAGCCGGATCAAGAATCGCCATCTGCGACAGCATCTTGCGGTTAATCTGGATATTTGCCTTTTTCAGGCTACCCATAAACTGGCTGTAGCTCAAACCATGCTGACGGGTAGCCGCATTGATGCGGGTAATCCAGAGACGACGAAAGTCACGCTTCCGCTTACGGCGATCGCGATAGGCATTTCGTAACGCTTTCATCACCTGCTGGTTAGCTGTGCGGAAAAGGCGAGAATGTGAACCTCTAAACCCTTTTGCTAGCTTTAAAATCTTTTTGCGGCGCTTGCGAGCGACATTGCCGCGCTTTACCCGTGTCATTTCTACAAGTTCCTCTAAGTTCGGTCCACCAATTCAGTAATTTTGAGCTTTTAGCTGAGTAATTCACTCAACGCTTTCACTCACAACCTATAGATAAGGGAGCATAAGGCGTACATTTGCCTCATCCCGTTCATTTACAACAGCCATGCCTGCAAGACGGCGCTTACGTGAGGCGCTTTTATGCTCAAGCAAGTGGCTTCTAAAGGCTTTGCGGCGAAGTATCTTTCCACTACCACTAGCTCTCAGGCGTTTAGCAGCAGCTTTGCGGGTTTTTAGCTTGGGCATGGGTCGCTTTTATTCAACACAGTCTCCCATCATATTACCGAAAGCGCAGGAAAGGCAAGCTTTTACTTACAGAGCTATAGTCAATTTCTTGCCAGAACCTAACCCTTCAACGGTCAAGGCACTGCCTCTGATCGTTGACTACACTGATGCGTCTAGACTTTAACCATCCATTTACAGTAGCGAGTTTGCGTTGCTTAATAAAAGAGCCAACTGGTGAAGGAATATTTTCGTCCTCGGACGACTGGCAGTGATTGATGGGGATGAGTGTAATAAGAGGGAAAGACGATCACGCTGCCTGCTTGGGGCTTGACTTTAATATTTTGACGATCGAATAGGGTTTCGCCGCCCTCAAAATCGTCGTTCAAGTAGCCGACGATGCTGATATCGCGGGTTGGGATTCCATTGGCAACTTCCTGAAAACGGCTTGCCAGGAGTAAGTTATCAACGTGGCGTTTGTAGCGCTGTCCTGGCTTGTAGCGCAAGATCGAACACATTTCCGCCTGAGAAAACTTGATGCCGTAGTGCTTAAAAAGCAAGTCCTGAACGAGCTTAACTTTAGTTAGCAAGAGCTGATTAGTTGATTCCTGAAGCTGCTGCCCTGTGTTACCTAAGGGAAGCATATCGCTGTTACGAACATCAGTATCGACTACATTCACTAAGATGCTGGATGGTTTAAACTGGCAACATTCTGCTACCTGTATTACATGGCTACAGAGCGATGGTTCCAGCAGTTGCTCGATCAGCAGAATATCTGAACCTAAGTGCTTAAATGAGAGTCCCACGTCTATCCTTATCCAATTGACCAGAACGTCAGGTCACGAAACAATAGTGTGTTGATGATCGGAGTGTGTTGACGATCGGCTTTGCTGTCTTTACCTAGAGTGCCCCATTGACTCACTCAAAATCTACTGCCAGATTACGACGCTTCTTGCCACAACCCCTCGATCGCGTTGCTGTCGTCCTTATAGTAGCGTTGTGCTTGCTCATTGGCATCCTGCTGTTGAATGGGCAGCAGGCAGCAGCTCGTGTGCGCGACTTTAGCTGGCAAGGCAAACAGGTGGGTGCTGACGATACGGCTTTTACGCTAACGTTCAGTCGCCCGATGGATCGCGACAGCGTAGAGTCAAATCTACGTATTGAGCCACCCCTGCCTGGCAAGGTGAGCTGGTCAGGGCGACGAATGGCATATACACTGAACACGCCTGCTCCCTACAGTACGCAGTTTCAGGTACAGCTTCAAGAGGCATACGATCGCTTTTCAGAGGGTCGCAGTGCAGCCATTCAGCCGTTCACAGGGCAGTTTCAGACGCGCGATCGCTCCTTTGCGTATATCGGCGTGGAGGGTGAAGAAGCGGGGCGATTGGTGCTGTTTAATCTCAATCAGCAACAAAAGCAAATTCTTACGCCATCAGAATTGGTGGTCATGGAGTTTCAGACTTACCCTCTGGGCGATCGACTGCTGTTTGCAGCAACGCAGCGAACCACTCAGCCCACCATGTTAACGGAGCAGCAGCTTTTTACCGTGACGACGGGCATTCAGATAAAGCCCCCTGTGCAGCCGTATGCTCAGGTAGCGGCAGATATTGCGCCGCCCTCTGATGCCCCAGCAGGAAAAGTCGAGCTAGTCCTGGATAACAAAGATTATCAAAACCTCAAGTTTGACCTGTCGGCAGACGGCAATGTCATTGTCGTGCAACGGGTCAGTCGTCAAAATCCCAGTGATTTTGGTCCCTGGTTGCTCAAGACAGGCACACTACCACAACCGCTCAAAGGCGATCCAGGGGGCGATTTTTTGATTACGCCGGATAGTAATTCGCTGGCGATCGCTCAGGGGCAAGGGCTGGCGATTTTACCTTTGCAGCCGAATAGCAAACCGTTGGACTTTCTGCCTAAATTTGGCATGGTGCTAAGTTTCGCTAAAGATGGATCGCTGGCAACGATGGTGAAGTTCAATAGCGACAACACACGATCGCTCTTCCTGGTGAGCAACCAGAACACTCAGAAGGAACTGTTTCGCACAACTGGTTCTATTATCAGCACTCATTTTGACCCCACGAAGCAAACCCTTTACTGCCTGCTGACTGAACTCCTCACTGAAGGCGAGGTTTACCGTGAACAGCCTTATCTAGCTGCGATCGACCTTAAGACCACCAAACTCCGTCCGCTTGTCCTTCTACCCAATCAACGAGATGTCCAGGTAAGCCTAGCACCTGATGGGCTAGCGCTTTTATTTGACCAAACAACAGAAGCCGCACAGGGCAAAACGGAGGCAGGTGAAACGTTAAGCAACAGCATGGGAAAAGCGATCGCTAACAGCCGTCTCTGGCTCCTGCCCCTTGATGCTGCTGATCTCAACGCTAAACCACAGCCAGAAGCGTTGCCACTGCCAGGGCTGCGACCCCTTTGGCTGCCCTAAAGCAATTGGCTCACCTTACTTCACCCTTCACTTCTTCACTCATCCCCTCTGAGACCCTACACTCTCTTTCTTGTGTTCGCTCTGTATAATTTGCATCACACATGATGATTGCGATCGCCTGTTAACATCAAGTGGCTTCGTTCTGCCCCCATACCGAAGCCACTACAACAGGCGAGTCAAAATTAGGCGTGCAGTATCGCGATCGTCAGCCTGCTTCAAAGGTCAATATGCAAGTACAGGATTTGCTAGAGCGTTACCAAAACGGCGAACGGAACTTTGCTCAGATTGACCTTAGCAGCGCTAACCTGAGTGGGGTCAATCTGCGTGATGCTGACCTCACAGACGCTAACATGACAGGCGCTAATTTGAGTTGGGCCTTTTTGAGCCGTGCTAATTTGACAGGAGCCTGCCTGAGGCGGGCAGATCTTCGTAGTGCGTCACTCAATAATGCTGTGCTGAACCAGGCAATCCTCAGCGGCGCTAATCTCAGCAAAGCTGATTTGCGGATGGCACAGCTAGAAGCGGCTGATCTAAACTGGGCAGTACTTCAGGAAGCCGACCTTAGTGGTGCCAACCTCCAGGCAGCCAAGCTCGATCAGGTCAACCTTGAACGGGCAAAGTTGAGTAACAGTTGCTTAGTTGCAGCAGAATTAATGGAAGCCAACCTGCGTCGTGCCAACCTAACTAGCGCCACGCTCGATCGGGCAAATCTACGAGAGGCACATCTGGAGGAAGCAAACCTGCGAGAGGCATCGCTGATTGGCGCAAACTTGATCGAAGCCAACTTAAACGGCGTGTATCTACGGCAGGCTAATCTCTCCGAAGCAGATCTGCATCGCGTTGTGTTGACTGGGGCAGACCTGAGTGAAGCAATCTTTACTAATGCTGATCTCAGCCGAGCCAATCTGACAGGAGCCTACTTGCTCAAAGCCAGTATGAGTAAAGCACAGCTAATACGGGCAAACCTGCAAGATGTCTATTTACTAAGGGCAGACCTTAACGGAGCAAACCTGCGTGGAGCCGATCTGCGACGAGCGGATCTCAGCGGAGCGTATCTGAGCGATACGTCCTTGAGCGAAGCCGACCTCAGCGATGCCTACTTACTTGAAAGTCATCTCATTCGCACCAACTTAGACGGGGCGCAGATGACTGGCTGCTGCATTGCCAATTGGCATTTGGAAAACACAGATTGCTCCAAAATTAACTCCCGCTATGTGTTTACTGGGTTTGATTACACGACTAAAAGCCCTGCCGATCGCTACCCCGTCGGGCGGGATCTAGAAGCAGGCGAATTAGAGCGACACTATCAGCAAGACAATGCCGTCATTGCGGTCTATTTTACAGAAGCGCCTAATTGGGAAGCCTTGGCGTTCACGTTAGCGCAGCTTGATCTCGAAGGAGACTCTCTAGGACTGACGATTAAAGCCTATGAACCGTCAGAGGACAATTACCTGGTGCAGTTAAAGGCAACCCGCTTAGTGGATGCCAAAGCCTTAACACGACGTATCTTTCAGGTTTACCCAAAAATCTTGCAGCAGTTGCTCACCCATCGAGCCGAAATTCTGAGGCTCTTGGCGATCGCACCTCAGACCAAGCAATTAGCTCTGGAACCGCCACCCCAAGTTAACCGAGACGCACCAGATATACCATCCCACGATCGCCGCATCCGGCTTTACCAGGAAGTTGTGCGGCAAATCCAGCACATTATGATGAACCAGGCTCCTGACCAATTTGTGCAGAGCGTACAGCAATTACTTGATTATCTGAACCACCAGGGCATTGCTACGGAAGCGATTCAGAAGAAGGTTATTAGTCAGGTCATTACACAGCGCGCTAAACAAGACAAAAGCTTTTGCGACCACATCCAGCGCTGGGAGAAAACGGCTCCTGACGTTGCCCGAACGTCAGCCGTTGGTCAGGCAATGCGTTTTGCGATCGCGCAGATGTGGGCTGATACCAAACAAAGCTAACGGTTATGACAAGCATCACTGTTGAGTCGCTTGACTCACAGCTAGACTTCTGACTCAACAAGCCAGAGGGCTAAAGCCTTAGCCCTAACAGTTCCACCTGCGATTTGCGGTTAACGTTGAGCGTTGTTTAAGCGGGGCTTTGTAAGAAGTGAGGCAAAATCAAAGTAAAGATGTCAGGAAGGAGAAGGGGAAAAACCTTACTTGTGGGCAAAGTCCCCCTCCTCCTTCTACAAAGAGTCAAGGCGACTACTCGTACTAGAGCGCCTGACGAGAAACTAATTTTTCAAAAGTTGCCTGGGTCTGATGCAGCATCTGCTCACGGCTATCATCTGTATTGGTCAGCGTTGGCACCAGATTACGGGCTTGGAGTGCCATATGAAGCTGGAGGTGCGCGACGTACTCGCTAAAGTCTTCTCGGTATGCAGCGTTTGAGGATTGACGTAAAGACGAATTCAAAGCGTTCTCCTTGTTAACTCTAGAGCCTAAACCACGTCATGAATGTATCA
>DATNQS010000113.1:0-4381 GCA_036703925.1 Candidatus Sericytochromatia bacterium | reverse complement strand
GATCAGCATAAGTTTGTTCGTTGCAACGCTGCTTTTACCGTTGGGCTGCGCCAAGCCTTCCACTGATGAAGCACCACTTAAAATCAAGCTGTATCAAAACTGGGAACTGAAACCAGGCGATACGATCGCCGATCGCAAAGTTCTCGGTGGGCTTGGCGATATTGCTGTGGCGCTTGATGGCAACTATGTCTATGCACCGTTTGATGGTCGCACTCAGCTTGCTATCCATCGTTGCTTGATCTTCTCTAGCCCTGACGTGCCAGCTTATCTCTTTCGCCTGTGTGGGTTAAACAAGCCGCGTCTCGGTGCTGTCAGCCAGGGCGATGTGATCGGCAGTGGCAAGTTGCTTTTATTTGCAGCGTTACGCAAGCAGCCAAACGGTACTTGGGCGATCGTTGAGCCTGCCAAAGGCATTTTGGAACGCACGCTTAAGAAGACAGAGTGAAACAGTCAAAGGGTTGATAAGTGTGACTATTGCAAGTGGAAACGGTACGTCATACCAATTCCCTTTTACATACTACAAATCAAGATCTCCCTGCCTGCGGCTTCCCGCTTATGCAGAGAGTTTGTGGGGGATCAAGAGGGGAAAATCTATAGCCAGCACTGTTTGAATTGATATAAACAGTGCAGTGGGGCTTGTAAAAGCAAGTCACGGAGCGTAGCTTCTCGAAATGGCAAGTGGAATGAGAGTCGTTAACGACTAAAATTTCTGGTTGTCAGGATATTGTGCTGTAGGGGATGTATAGCCTTAAAGGGCTGCTGCATTTCCTGAACAATCCAGGTGCATTGCTTGCCTTGCTCGAACTGTAAAGAACGAACGGCACGCGTTGAACGGCTCAGAATAAACGCTATACCAAATGGCGTTGAGCCACCGTTCAGCATCTTCAGTCCAATATTCAATGTGGTGAAGCGAAGCTGAGAGTACCCGTGATTGCTAAATTGAAACGATGCCGCAATGGGTGGATAACGTTAACGCATTTGCCAGCAATCGTTATGGTGCCGCTAGCGATCGTAGCTACCAGTGCCTCCGTAACCGGGGTTTTACTGGGTATGCAACAGGTGGGTTGGCTGCAACCGCTGGAACTTGCCAGCTATGATCTGATGATGCGTTTGCGCCCCGACCAAGATGCTGACCCACGCTTGCTGCTTGTGACTATCACCGAGGCAGACATCAAAGCACAAAAGCGGTGGCCTCTCTCAGATGTGACGATCGCGACAGCCCTACAAACCTTGCAGCAGCAGCAGCCCAGCGTCATTGGCTTAGATCTGTATCGTGATCTGCCCCAGGAGCCAGGTACTGCTGCCCTTGCCAAGCAACTGCAACAGTCAAATGTTATTGCCATTACCAAAGTTTCGGATGGGGATGATATTGGGGTCAAGCCGCCGCCCGGTGTGCCTGGCGAGCGGGTTGGGTTTAACGACATTACTAGCGACCCGGATGGTGTTATTCGTCGTGGGCTGCTGTTTGTCGATACTGATGCAACAACGCTCTACGCCTTTTCGCTACGGTTGGCGATCGCCCACCTCAAGCAGCAGGGCATCTCACCACAGGCAGGATTACGTGATGCCAACCATCTACGCCTGGGTGCTGCCGAATTTATCCCTTTGGAAGCTACCACTGGCGCGTACCAAACGGTGGATGCTGGCGGCTATCAAATCTTGCTTAACTATCGGGCACGTCACAACCTGGCACGTCAGGTAACTCTAACTCAGGTGTTAAACGGCGCGATCGATCCTAGTTGGGTCAAGGGCAAAATTGTGCTGGTTGGCACCACAGCCCGCAGCGCCAAAGATCTGTTTCTTACGCCCTACAGTGCTGGCGAACTACAAAACCACCTGATGCCCGGAGTTGTGATCCATGCTCAACTGGTGAGTCAGTTGCTTACTGCTGCCTCAAACGAGGTGCCGCTTTTTGGATACTGGGCTGACTGGGTAGAAGTGCTTTGGCTAGGGGTATGGGTTCTGATTGGTGCTAGCCTTGCCTGGTTTGTGCGTCACCCGTTAGGGCTAGCGCTAGCAATGGTCACTATAATAGCAGCGCTGCTGGCAACCTGCTACACCCTGTTTCTGCATCAACTCTGGGTACCCGTTGCCCTGCCTGTAGTAGGTGTTCTCGTTGTTGCCATGCTGATTGTCTCCTACCGGGCACAGCGAGCGCAGCGTCAGCAGATGATGATGATGAAACTGCTGGGGCAAAACACCTCGCCAGAAATCGCCACAGCGCTATGGCAAAGCCGCGATCGCCTGCTCAAGGCTGGCAAACTACCAGGGCAACGGCTGACGGCAACCATGCTGTTTACCGACATTCGCAACTTCAGCGTCCTTTCAGAACAATTGCCGCCCGAAGACTTGCTGGAATGGCTCAACGAGTATCTCAGTGCCATTACCGAGGAGGTAAAAGCCAATCAGGGCATCATCAACAAATTCACAGGCGATGGCTTGCTTGCCGTTTTTGGGGTACCCATGAACCGCCGCACGCCGATCGAAGTGTCGCAGGATGCCTGCCTTGCAGTCGAGTGTGCGCTTGCAATGGGCGATCGCCTGGATCAGCTTAATCAAGACTGGCAGACGCGCAATCAGCCCGTTGCCCAAATGCGAGTCGGCATTTTCACTGGACCGATCGTGGCAGGCAGTTTGGGTGGTAAAGCTCGGTTGGAATATGCTGTCATTGGCGACAGCGTTAACATTGCCTCTCGGCTAGAGAGCTACGAAAAAGACCGTCAGACAGAAACGTGCCGCATTCTGATTGCCCAAGAAACCCTCGTGCATTTACAAAACAAATTTGTGGTTGAACCGTGGGGGCTAGTTGCACTCAAAGGCAAACAGCAAATGGTTGATGTCTACCGGGTGCTGGGTCATGCCCATACGCTGAAGGATTAGCGTTGTTGTGGTTAAGGTGCAGCCAACATCATGACTAAGTAAGATGAAGCGCTTTGTTGCTCGAGTCTTAATCTTTGCTTAGAACAAGTGTATGAATGGGAACATCGAGTTGCCACAAAAAACCAGCATAGAGACACTCCTCAATGCTGGTTGAATCTAAGGCGTTAATGACGGGTTGATGGCGCAATAGCAACCGCATAACTAGCAATCAACCACGTTTTAGACTTTAGGGTGCAAGCGCATTGCCCCGAATCAAGCTACCGATCGTCTTCGCTGTGATCTTAAGCTGCGTGAGTGGATTCGCTGGCACGACTGTTTTGTACAGGTAGCTGTCGAATGTGAGCTTTTGCACATCAAGGTCAGAGCACATTTCAACAAATGCCTCGCGAGTCGCATCCGAGCGGTAGAAGACGGTTTGCAGAATATCCAGCACCTTGTAGGTCAAGCCATATTGCTTGTCCCAACGCTTGATGTAGACCTTAAGATCGGCTTCGGTGGGAACGCGATCGCCCTTGCCAGAGAATTCCACAATGGCTTCAGCACACATCCGTGCCGACTTCGCTGCAAAGTAAATGCCTTCACCAGAGGACTTCGTAACCGTTCCAGCCGCATCACCAACCAGAGCGACTCGACCCACCACGCGGCGAGGTCTGGGATGTTCGGGAATGGGGTGTGCTTCAACCCGAATGATTTTGCCGCCTCGTAGTTTCTCTGCTGCACGAGCGCGAATGCCTGCTTGCAGTTGCTTGATCTTTGCCTGGTTGGGCTTCATGGTGCCCGTACCGACTGCTACGTGGTCGTATTTAGGAAACACCCAGGCGTAAAAGTCGGGCGAGACATCATCACCGACATACATTTCTGCCAGTTCGTTGTAATACGCCATTTTGTCTTCAGGCAAGCGAATCCGCTCCTGGAAGGCGATCGCGTAGTTATAGTCACCCGCATCGATCGCTTTCGCTACCCGCGAATTAGCACCATCTGCACCAATCACCAAATCGACTTGCAATGTCTTGGGTGTTCCTTCCAGGCTGCCATTGGAGTGATCCGCGTAGTGCAGCGTGTAGGGATCTTTGTCATTGCCGGGAATTTCCAGCTTGTGCATCGTACCGTTGATGACCTTTGTGCCAAGCTTTTCGGCACGATCGCGCATAAAGCCATCCAGCACTTCCCGACGGCACATCCCAATGTACTCATCATCCTTCAGCGTGCCGCCAATGTTGACCTCCACATTTGAGGGCGAGATCATTTTCATCTTGCGAACACGGCGATCGATAATTTCTGGCGGCAGGTCAAACTCGCTCACCATACACAGCGGAATGGCTCCACCGCAAGGCTTCACGTTGTTTAACTTACGCTCAATCAAATAGGTTTCAATACCCGCTTTTGCCAAAACTTCCGCCGCAGAGGAGCCTGCTGGACCGCCACCGACAACCGCAACCCGTAGTGCCAAAGGTTTTCTCCTAAAATCGCTAGAAGCTACAGGATGCATGGTATCACGGAG
>DATNQS010000112.1:0-2068 GCA_036703925.1 Candidatus Sericytochromatia bacterium | reverse complement strand
AGGAGAACGAAGGTAAGCGATCGTGGCAGCATCCTCTGGGCTAAGTGGTTTAGCAGTCATGACCAATTCCTCCGATTCTCATTAATGAATTTTTGCAACCTGCACCTGTCGCTGTCTCCATATTGTCGTGCTGCTACGCTGGAACTAAGAGAGACTGCTGGGGTCATCTTTAACCATGTACATTGGTTGTTCTATCCTCTTACCCCTTCACCCTCTCACTCCTTCACTCTTTCACACTTTAAAACTCGCCCTAAGTTTAATGCACTTGCCCACCTACGTGCGTTCATTACCCAACACCAGGTTCGGTTCTACACACTGCAACTTTGCCTAGCGCATTGATACATTTATTTATACAAGCCGACAGTAGATCGAGGTTTATCAGTGAATAACACATCTAATCGATTGCCAGAATTTTTGGGCGGTGAGTCTGAGTCAGCCAACCAGTTTCTGAACTATGTGCAGTCGCTAAGCCCAGAAACGATCGCCCGCCTTTCTCGTCCTGCTTCATCTGATGTCTTTCATGTGATGGAGCGAAACATTATCGGGCTTTTGGGCGCACTGCCACCAGAAGGCTTTGACATTACAGTGACAACGAGCCGTGAAGACTTGGGTCGTTTGCTTGCGTCTGCCATGATGAGTGGCTATTTTCTCCACAATGCCGAGCAGCGGATGGCGTTTGAGACTTCCCTTGTTGCAACGGAAACTGATGCTGCCATTACAGAGTGACACGCACGAAGTCGATAGCTCCTCACCAACACAATCAGGATCTATCAGGCTCGACGGATAATTGCGATTGCCTGTCGAGCGCTGTGATTATTAGCTTGCGGCAGGCACTTCTGACTTGGTACGGGCAATCTGGACGTACGTTGCCGTGGCGACAGACTCGTGATCCTTACGCTATCTGGGTGTCAGAGGTCATGCTTCAGCAGACGCAGGTCAAAACAGTGCTGCCCTATTACGAGCGTTGGCTCACGCTTTTTCCAACCGTGCAGGCGTTGGCGATCGCAGAGCAACAGCAGGTGCTTAAAGCCTGGGAAGGACTGGGCTACTACGCCCGTGCACGTAATTTCCATCGTGCCGCTCAAGAGGTTGTGCTGAAACATGATGGCATTTTCCCTAATGATTTTGCCACTGTCATGCAGTTACCTGGCATCGGGCGCACGACTGCGGGTGGCATTCTGAGTGCAGCGTTCAATCAGCCGCTCCCTATTCTGGACGGCAATGTGAAACGGGTGCTGGCGAGGCTCTTGGCATTACCCGTTCCACCCAAGCGGGCGATCGCGCAACTTTGGCATTGTTCCGAAGTGCTGGTTGATCCAACCTTTTCCCGTGACTTTAACCAGGCTCTCATGGATTTGGGCGCAACGGTTTGTACGCCACAGCAGCCATTGTGTGCAAACTGTCCGTGGAAGGAGCACTGTCAGGCTTACAATCAAGGCATTCAAACAGAACTGCCCATGTCTGAAACCCGTGTGCCCATACCGCACAAAATGATCGGTGTTGCGGTGATCTGGAATGACCAGGGACAAATTTTAATCGATCGTCGTCGTCAAGAAGGTTTGCTCGGTGGCTTGTGGGAATTTCCTGGCGGTAAAGTTGAACCAGGTGAAACCATTGAAGCCTGCATCCAGCGCGAGATTCGCGAGGAATTAGGTATTGAAATAGCCGTGGGTGATCGCCTGATCGTTGTTGATCACGCTTACAGCCATTTTCGAGTCACGCTGAATGTCCACCATTGCCGCCATGTCAGCGGTGAGCCACAGGCGATCGAGTGTGACGAAGTGCGTTGGGTCGCGCTAGCAGAGCTTGACCAATATCCCTTCCCTAAGGCAAACCTCCAAATTATTGAGGCACTGAAGAAGGGAAGTACGACAGATAAAGGCTAAAGGCTTAAACACAGCATTTCACCGTTCAGCCTCTAGTCCTTTAGCTTTTCTACCTGCTTCTGCCACTTGAGGCACTCTCTCAGCAAAGCCCTGTTGGTAGAATCATAGGCTCTACTCGTTATAAAGATTACATACCAAACAGGTGTGGTTGTTTGGTTTTGGGCTTTATACCAGTAGTGTTA
>DATNQS010000111.1:0-5996 GCA_036703925.1 Candidatus Sericytochromatia bacterium | reverse complement strand
AGTCCAAGAGAGGCAGCATTCACCCCATCCAGAAAGCCACTTGCCCAGCCTGATTGACGCAACTTTGGCACAAACGGATTCACCAACCAAACGAGCAAAAAAGCTGGCAAAAAAATGCCCAGGGTGCCCGCGATCGCTCCGGCATTGCCAGCCAGCAAATAGCCAATAAAAGTAGCAGTGGTAAACACAGGTCCCGGTGTCAATTGCCCGATCGCCACAGCATCCAAAAGTTGCTGCGAGGTTAACCATTGATTGCGCTCAACTAAATCTCGCTGTAGAAACGCCAACAATACGTAACCGCTGCCATACAGCACACACCCAATTTTAAGAAAAAACAAAAAGACACTGACCCAACTGACTGAGACAGTGGCGATCGCGGTGCCCCCAGCCTGCGACAAAACCCCAAAAAAGGGTAGTAGAAACGCTCCAGCGGTCGTACCGTGTCGCTGCCACTTCACCAGCATGACCGCAAGCCCTAACAGCAACAGCAACAGCACTTCATTCAAACCAGCAAAATAAGCGGCAACTGCTGCCAGACCAGCAATGATGGTCGGCACATCTTTTGCTGCTTTTTGACCCAACTTCCAGAGTGCCTGAAGCACGATCGCGATCATGACTGGCTTAATCCCATACAACAGCCATTGGAGTTGGGGCACGGCTTGGTAACGAACATAGAGCGCTGCCAACACCCAGACAATCAGCATCGCAGGCAAAATAAAACAGCTTCCTGCAACGAATAAGCCACGCCATCCGACTCGTTCATAACCAATGTGAATCGCGAGTTCAGTCGAGTTGGGACCAGGAAGTAGGTTCGTGACTCCAATTAAATCCAAGAGCTTTTCTCGACTCAGCCACTGTCGCTGCTGCACCACCACCTCATCCATCATGGCAATATGAGCTGCTGGACCCCCAAAGGCGATCGTGCCCAGGCGCAAAAATACTGTTGCCAGTTCTGTTAAACGCTGATGCTGTTGTGAAGGTGACAACGTGGTATAAGCGACTGACTCCGGCTCCCGTTGCCTATCTTCCGCTTCCTGTGGCACAAATGCTCTCCTTATTGCAAAAAAACGGGAAGCTTTTTCGAGCCAGCAACAGCCTGACAGGATAACTAGGCATTGGCTACTTGATCGCACCACATTAGCGGCAGTACTGCTCGACGCAGCGAACAAAAATTTCAACGCCTATACCTAAGGCTGTTTCGTCGAAGTTGAACCGGGGATGGTGATGCGGATAGGCCAGATCGCGATCGGCGTTTGCAGAACCGAGGAAGAAATAGCAGCCCGGAACTTCTTGAAGAAAGAACGACATATCTTCGCCGCCCATTGTTTGGCATTCGGGCACAATACCGAGCGGCGATTCGATGACCGTTTCAGCAATCGATCGTACCAGGCTGGCAATGCGCTCATCGTTGATCACAGGTGGATACAGGCTGTAGTACTCCAACTCATAGCTAGCACCGTGGCTCTGGCAGATGCCGCTGACAACTTGTTCAATTCGTTGCTTAAAGAAGCCGTCAAACTGAGGATTGAAGTACCGCACGGTGCCACTCATCTGGGCGGTGGCTGCAATAACATTATGGGCAGTGCCAGCGTTGAGTTTACCAACCGTCACTACGGCTGATTCGGTCGGGTCTACATTACGTGCCACGATTGTTTGTAGCGCAGTCACAACTTGCGATGCAACCACGATCGAGTCGATCGTTTGTTGAGGAATGGCACCATGCCCGCCTTTACCAATGATGGTGCAATTAAATAGCTCTACCGCTGCCATCAGCGCACCACTACGAACGCCGATCGTGCCCAATGGTAGGTTGTTCCACAAGTGCAAGCCAATGATGGCATCCACATCTGGATTTTTGAGGACACCGGCTTCAATCATGGGTTTCGCGCCGCCGGGTCCTTCTTCAGCAGGCTGGAAGATGATTTTGACAGTGCCAGCAAAGTCTCGGTGTTGCGACAGGTAGTAAGCCGTGCCGAGGGCGATCGTCACGTGCCCATCATGACCGCAAGCGTGCATGACACCATTATGCTGAGATTTGTAAGGCACATCGTTTTCTTCTTGGATCGGGAGCGCATCCATATCCGCACGAATACCCAGCACACCACCGGAACGATCGCCTTGAATGATGGCGACAATGCCCGTTTGTGCGATCCCTATTTGGTGCTCAATGCCCCATTCGTCTAATTTTTGAGCAATGAAGGCGGCGGTCAATTGCTCACGAAACCCTAGCTCAGGCTTTTGGTGTAGCTGTCTGCGCCACTCAACAAGCTCTGGCTGCAACGCTTGAATGGCAGCACGAATACGGGATGTATCAACAGGGTGTGGGGATAATGAAGTTGCAACCATAGTGCTCGCTGTGCCTCTCAATAAAACCTTGGGCACCCTGAAAGGGATTGCCAATTCAATCTTCCTACTTTAACGACTTTAAGCAGGTGATTTGGTTTTTACCGTCATTTTTCTATGACTCAGCCTTTTTCCGAAACACCTCAATGTCTCATTGGTCTGGCTCAAGCAAGCGATCGCAGCGTTATTGATCCACCCTCAGCCCTCAGCCTTTATTTCCTATCCTTCGCAAACTGTTAAGCGATACCAGAAAGCAGACTTGCCAATGGCAGCAGGGTCTCTAAATCAAGGTCTGAGGCAACTTGAGCCAGTGCGCTTAGATTCGTCGGGTTTGGTAAGTGAGGCATCAGCCCCAAAACTGGGGTGCTAGTCAGCGATCGTATCAGGTCAGCCGGTGCCCAGTTAGCAATTTCTTGCTCTGTACAAGGCTGCACACAGTTGAGCACAATGCCTTTGAGATGAACGCGAGTTTGGCGGGCAAGCGCAACGTTAGCGACCGCTTGCCCGATCGCGCCCAGTTTCACAGGCACCACTAACACAGCTGGCACGTGCCAATCCCATGCCAGATCCGCCACGGTTGTTTCATTAGTAACGGGTGAGCCAAGTCCTCCCAAGCCTTCCACCAGCACCCAGTCGTATTTCTGACGCATGGCCTCAAATGCTTGCCACAGTTTGTCCAATTCAATCCGGCGACCTTCTTGCGCGGCAGCGATCGGTGGGGCCAGTGGCGCTACAAACGGTAGGGGTGTCACTTCATTGGGGTCAAGCTTAAACAAACGGCTATAAAGTGCGCGATCGCTCTCAGCCACTCCGTCTAAACCGCCATCACCTGTTTGAATGGGCTTGAGAATGCCCAAGGTCTGAGCCGTACAATAGGTTTGCCAATACGCTGCCAGCGCTGTCGTCAAAACAGTCTTGCCTGCGTCTGTGTCGGTTCCAGTAATCAATAAAGCGTTCAAGAGAATAGCGTGTAGTGGTTGGTTGCTAGTGATGGATAACCCATAACAAATATACTGGCTCAATGGAAGGTATCCAGCTATCACTGGTTGATTAGCGATCGCCCCTAAAAAACGCAGTACCGCCACTACGTTAAGCCACAGTCTATTCTAGTCCCGCACACTAATGTCTAGGCTAAAGTCTGTATCCTGAGCAGCAATGACATCAATTTGATAGGTGCCACTCAGGGGCAGCTGTTCTTCCCATGACAAGACGTTTGCAGCTGCTTGAATCAGTTGCCCATCAGGGGCAGTGATGTTGAGGGTAATAGAGCCATCACGCACGGCAGCTTTAAAGACTTGCCCCTCGCTTGCTCGTACTAAATAACGATGAATAACCTGTGGACTACCGCGATCGCTGACTGTTGTAGACGTTTGACCCGTTTCAAACTGCACGCGATGAATTTGGATGCTGGGGGCTGATGGCGATGGGCTGGGGGGCGCTGTCGTTGGAGTTGGTGTAGGGCTAGGTGCAACCGCACTTCTGAGGTTTACATCCAACCGATAATCGCTCTTATCCAGCCCTTTAACGGGGCTGAGTCGAATCGAGTAGCTACCTGTATAAGGCAACGTGCCCTGCCAAAGCGACACTCGATTGGACTGTCCACTAAGAGGCTGTTGATCCGGCCCTAGCAACGTCATCAACACCCCTTCGCCCGAAAGCACAGCACTCAACTGCTGACCCTGGTCGCCCGCGAGAATGTAGTTAACCGTTTCGTTCGATCGCAGGGTGCCCGTCTTCGATACCTTGCCAGCATCAGGGCTAAGGTCTAGATTTTGGGTATAGGCGATCGGCTCGTTCGTTGGTTTAGCCGTCGGTGTAGGCGCAAGCGATGGGGTCGGGCTGAACGATGCCGTGATCGTCGGTGTAGGGGTCGGTTGATTGTTCAGGAATGCCCGCACGACTGCCCAAGTGCCAACGCCAGTCAGCACGACTAGCCCTAGACCGATCGCCACTACCGCCAGGGGGTCATCCCACACTGAGCTTCGGGGTGCAGGCACGATCGGTACTGCACGATTCGTTGCAGCCACGGGTGCCGGGTCTACTCGTCGCCCCACTGCCATCGTTGCCATCTGCGACATATCGGGCTGTGGTGCTGCTGTCGGTGCAGGCGGTTGGTAAGGAGGCGGCACAGTAGGGGCAGTAACCACAGGCGATTGAAGCGCCTGCGCCACTTCGGCAACAGACTGAAAGCGATCGCCCGGACGATAGCTCAACATCTTGTTCAACACCTGAGCGAAACCCGGACTAACCGTTACCCAGCGCTGCCAATACCAGGTCATCGTCGTGTCATCCAGCAAGGTTTGTGGATCTCGTCCAGTCAGCAGCACCACTGCTGTTACTGCCAGCGAGTACAAATCGCTACTGGGGTATGCGCGCCCCGACTGCATCTGTTCGCTCGGCGCAAACCCTGGTTTACCAACGGTGGTGTTTTGCGCAGTCATCGTTGGCGACTGAAACCGGGTTGCCAACTCCTTCACCACGCCAAAATCAATCAAGATAGGTTTGCCATCTTGCTGCCGCAGCATAATATTGTCTGGCGCAATATCGCGGTGAATAATGCCTTTGCTATGAATGTGAGCCAGCACAGGCAAAAGCTGCCGCATGAGCTGTAAAATTTCTGCTTCCGAGAACGCTAGCCCTTCCACCTGCCGTTGTTCTAGCAAGGCGCGATATGTCTGCCCTTCGACATAATCTTGCACTAAGAACAGGCGCTGATCTTCCTCAAAGGTTGCCCGAAACTGAGGAATCTGCGGATGCTGAATCTGGTACAGAATTTGTGCCTCTCGCTGAAATAGTTCTTTCGACTTGTCCAGTGCATAGGCGCTTCCCTGGGCTGGAATCAATTCCTTCAGGGCACAGAGTTCGTTAAACCGCCCCTGGTCTTCTGACAGGTAGGTGCGACCAAACCCCCCCTGACCCAACACGCTCAGGACACGGTAGCGGTTTTGTAACGTAGTGCCAATGGGAATCGGTGGACGCATAACAGGGTAGGGCTGGGTAAAGGGTGAAGAAAGAGGGTAGTGCTGAAGCGATCGAGGCATTTAGGTCATTAGGCTGGCTGGCGTCTCCTCAGACATTCCTATTTTGGCAGAGGGATGGCCCGTCTTTGAGGCTGCCACGAAGTTAGGGGCTGTAGCATGATCGCAGTTTCCTCATAGCAACACATGAACTAGAAGAAACGAAGCCAGTCAGCGGGTCAGCTGATCGCCTCTTTGCACTATCCACTCAGCTTTGCTTTCACTAGATCCTGTACTTTCTTACCATCTGCCTTGCCTTTAAGTTGCTGCATAGCAGGTCCCATCACCTTACCCATATCTTTGGCAGCGGTGGCACCAACTTGAGCCATAATTTGGTCGATCGTACGCTCAATCTCTTCATCCGAGAGTTGCTGAGGTAGATACTCCTCCAAAATTGCCAATTCCTGAGCTTCCTGAGCGGCTAAATCATCGCGATTAGCCTGCTGATATTGAGCGATCGAATCTCGCCGCTGCTTCGCCAACTGCACTAGCAACTCAATTTCCTGCGCTTCGGTTAAATTTTCTTGACCAGAAAGACGAACGCTAGATTCTTTCTCTAAAATTGCTTTTTTAATACTACGAACCGTTTCTAGCCGAATTTTGTCCCTTGCTTTCATAGCGCTTTTAATTGCTTCA
>DATNQS010000110.1:0-4959 GCA_036703925.1 Candidatus Sericytochromatia bacterium | reverse complement strand
CTGCAAGTAGCTCAGAGAATTCTTCGCGGTTGTCTCGCAATAGTTCAACGATGGCGCTTTTGAGGATTTCTTTGAGTTGCTCTGGGTTAAGTGTAATGTCAGACATTTTGCCTCCATGAGATAGTTCTACATTATGGTTCCATTGGTGCCCAGGGGCCAACGATCGCGTCTCCGCATTTCTCTTTTGCGGCTAACTCCAAGTTTAACGTCAGCAGTTTTTCGAGGAGGTCATCGTCTGGGTTGAAGCCGTAGGCTTGCAGGACGATCGCATCAAGTTTGGCGTGGAGTTTGAAGAGTTGGCTGGTGGGTTCGTGGAAGTATTCGTTGTAGAGCTTGGTGATGCCCCACTGTTTTTTCTCCATTTGGGTGGAGCGGTAGGTGTGGAGTTCTTGAGCGGTAGTGCGGATGGTGGTGATGAGGTTGGGGGCTGGGGTTTGGGGAAAGGGAAAGGTTTCAAAGCAGGTGCTTGGAGTGTATGCAATATCGCCTTTCAAGGTAGATTTTTGAGCTTCCATCCATGTTCTGTGAACGATGGATAGTAAAACACCTAATACATAGAAATCATCAGAAGCAAAAGTAACCGTTTTTTCTCCTGCAAGCCAATCGACAGAAATAACGAGAGGCATTGCCCACTTAGAGACTCGCGGAACTGCAAAACAGTGGCTCAATGTTGAAAGTGCTGTCCGCATTGGTTGATTAGTACGTTTAAACTTCCACCACGTATCTCTCAGCAATTGCACACGATTTTTGTCTCGTTCTGGTTTGACCGTAGCTTTGACGTGCTGAAAAGGCAGCTTATAGTTGCTGGCATCTTCAACAGACATTTCATTGAAATCAATCACCCAGCGTTCGGGCAATCCGTGAGGATTTTGTGCCAAATTCGCACCCATCGAAAACAGTTTAAGGACGTCTTGATTTCGAGAATCAGCCTTTAACCAATCTTGTACTTTCTCGTTAGTGACCAAAAAACCCATACCGTTGGGTTCTACACCTCTAAAGCTCTTATTTGCATTGGCTTTAAGTGGTTTAGCAGCAGAAACATTCGTAGTAGATTTGAGCGATGAGCTAATAAAACCGACCTTCTGATTATCTAAATAGAACGCTCCAGGGTTTCTGCGGCTCCAGTTGATAATGCTGGCATGGACAGCCGCTTCTCCTGTCCAGGGTTGAGTAGAGATCGCGTCGTGTATGAATCCACCGTTATCAGTAACGTAGTCTAAAGCGGCTGCTTTGCTTTTGCCTTGACTAATTGAGTTTGTAGCAACTAGACCAGCTCTGCCATTTTCACTAAGTCGCTCATGCGCCAGTCGAAACCAATAGCTGGCAAAGTCTATTTGCTGATTTTCAATTGCTGAAAACTTTTCAAAGACGCGCTCAACGTACTCATCTCCCCGTTCCTTTCGCATTCTTGCACCACCCAAGAACGGTGGATTCCCAATAATCGCGTCTGCCTTCACCCACTCATTAAACAGCGCATCTTTGCAGACAATATTTTCATCCAGCGTGTCTAACGGTAAGGCGGGTTGGTCGTGGATATCGCACAGGTCGATCGCTACTTTGCGGGCAATCATCAGCGTCACTCGTGCCAACTCCACCGCAAACGCATTTGTGTCCATGCCATAGAACTGCTGCGGGGTGACAAAGCCAATGCTCATCTGCCCCTGCCCACGCTCCGACGTTCGACGCGCATCAAGCTTATCTTGCAGCACCCGCTCCAGCCGTTTTAGCTCTAGATACGCCATGTAAAGGAAGTTGCCCGACCCACAAGCAGGATCAAGCACCTTGTAGTTACGCAACTCGGTCTGCAACGTGGAGAGTTCCCCCAGTGTCGTCGCGTTGGCGATCTTTGCTTCCCAATAGCGCGTAATCGTGGGGCGAACGATTTTGAGAATGTCTTCTTCAGAGGTGAAATGAATGCCGTGGGCATGACGTTCTTTGCTGTCGCTTTTGCCGATCGCCGACTCAAAGATGTTGCCAAAGATGGACGGGCGCACCGCTTTCCAGTCTTGTGATGCGGCTGCTTCCAGTAGCTCTAGTTCTTTCCCGGTCAGTTCCAGGGGATGCACCTCCCGAAACAAGCCACCGTTAAAGTAGTCCACGCCCTGATAGCGTCCTGCGGGAGCAATGCCCGGTCGATTCATCTCCTGAAACAGGTTGCCTAGAATATCGTAGGTGTTTGAGGGTTTGCCCTGGCGAGTACGGTCTAAACACTCGCGCACCAGACTAATAAACAGATCTTTTGGCAATAGATCGCGATCTTCCGCAAACATTGCCAGCACGCATTGCAGCACAAACCGCTGTGCCGTCTTGGGATCAACGGCATCGCGCTGTCGTTTCGTCAGCATTGTCAGCAATTCGCCCATGCGTCCCGCTGCTTTCTCCGTCACCGACACCAGATTGTTGTTAAAGACAGGCGCACGATCCAACTCTGGATTCATGAACGTGAACGCGCCTATGCGATCGGGCAAATGTTCTAGCGCAATCTTCTCGATCGGCTCTTCCGACTGTTTGCGAAAGTCGTAAAGCCAAAACTCATCAAAGTTACACAGCATCACATAGCTAGGGCACTGCAACTGCATCCAATAAGTGACGGCTTGCGCGTAATGCTTGTTGAGGTCTTCACCCCGCTTCTTCATCTCAATCAGCAAATGAGGCTGCCATGCCAGATCTGCAAAGCCTGTATTGCCCTTTTTGCTGCCCTTCTTTACCCGTTGCTCTAGCGTTGCGCCTGCTTCTTTTACGCCTTCATGCCCAAACGCCTGAAAGAAGCGATCGAGAAAGTTTTGCGACTCGCCTTTCTCGTCACCTATGAGATGCTGCTGGCAGTACTGAACGAATTTCTGGAGGCTTGCAGGCGTAGCTGGCATAGAAGGCTTTTCGCTTAGGATCGTGAATTTACTCAATCCGCAAACTGTACGGGCGGGTTTAGCAGATCAATCTACACCTGCACTGAATTTGACGGCAAACCTGCCCCTACCAGATATCGAACTTATTGAATTTTCGTTGCTTAGAAACTAGCGTGGTGCGCGATCGATGAACCCAGGTTTAGCGCTCAATGTTCCCACCTTACCCTTCAACCTACAGGTTTCAATCCCGAACTGTCGAATCAATAGCACCTTAAGTTGACCTGAAACCTAAAATTTCGAGCTTCTGGCTCCAACATTGCAGTTCTGAACCCGGACGATCGAGCTTTTTGCTCCAAAAGTCGAGCTTTGAACTCGGAACGCCGTGCTCAGAACTCGAAACTTCGACCTTTCTACTCCAAACTTAAAGCTCAGAACTCGGAACGTCGAGCTTTTTGCTCCAATGTTCAAGCTCTGTATAGCCTTCGGCATCCAAGAAACGCGTAGCGTTGCGAAGCAATACTTCAACCGCCAGCCTCAGAAGTCAAATTGTCGGGTTTTGCACTATATGACTGCCCCTTGCGGTTGGGTCGTTCCCTCTGTAGCCTTCGCCTTCCGGGGTTTGCGGGCAAACCGTTGTCAAACATACTCTAGACGCAGACAGCGGAACGCCAGTGTCTAAAGTATGTTTTAATTTCGCCTACTACTGCATCTAATCCCGCGCCCTGTCCACTTGCCTTCGCGTAGTTATACACCTGCAACGCTGCTGCATACGCTACTGCTAACGCAACGCTTCGCGAACAGTCCCCGCTGCCAAACAGGTATCATCCACCAATTCCTGTAGCTGCGTCAGCGCTACGTTCTGTAAGTAGCTCAGTCATTGCTAAAAGCTAGTGACGATCGCCCAAAGAAGTGCTCAAAAGAAATCCCAGCAGAAGGGAGGCGTGCTTGCCCAGGCATTGTCGAGGCTTGCTAAGAGCGTGCGATCGCCCTCCACCTCCAGTTCTCCTGTCCATAGCAAATCGCGTGGGCGCCGAAAGCCAGCAAACAACTCAGTTAAATGCTCGATCGACGTTTTGATGATGGTTGAGGCAAGCTGAGCCGTTGGGTGCATTTTTCCATCCGCAAAGTTGGCAGTAATGCTGCGATCGCCCAAGATGGGATCGGTCAACTGAAAAGTCAGCGTGAAGGGGGGATGTGCAGCGATCGGGCGGAGACGAAACGCTGCCTCTAGGTCAACTAAACGCCACATAAAGCCAGCATTAATTGTGCCCAGATGATGCGTCCAGCCAAACTCAGAAGGGATGACAGCGAGAGCCGGATCACGCCGTTGTTCGCGCAACAGATGGGGAAACAGATCATCCGCAGACGTGTTCCAGACGATCGTCGAAACTTGATCTCGCAGCGATGCTAGAAAGCCTAGAATGCCTCGGTAGGTGGCAGGCGTTGGGGCAACCCATTCCTGCACGATCGCAGCAAGTACATTCTGCGGTGGCTCCAGTCGGGCAAATTGCACAATGACATAGCCCAGTGGTTCCCCTGCTTCTGCATAGCAGTACACTTCACGTCCGGTTACGGGCTTCACACGAGCCTGCCACTGCCAATCCCACCGCTTAAGCCAACCGTTATGGCGTAGAGCTTCTCTCTGGTAGATTGCTTGCAGCACTGGCTCATGCTGAAACGGGTCATAGGGGACGATGTACGATCGCTCCGTATAATTTGGCAAATGGCGTGCCGAAACTCGATATTGATGCGATCGCCCCACCCATGCCCAGCCCAGTTTGCGGTAAAAGCCATGTTGAAAGGGATACAGCATCATCAGAGGCAACTGTTGCGCTTGTGCCTCTGCGATCGCGTGTTCTAGCAATACTTGGGCTAGCTTTTGCCCCCGAAAGTGGGGTGCCACTGCCACGGCTGCAATGCCCATTGCAGGCAACACCTGTCCCTCAAAGCAAATGCCCAAACCTAGTTGGGCGTAACTACCAACCGCAAGCCCTGTCATGCCCTGCTCGGCGACAAAGAGCGATCGATCGGGCAGCGCTAACCCCTGCCCATACCACTCGCGCTCGATATCAGCGTTCGTACTTAAGGGTGCAAACGCCAGCCGATCGAGATT
>DATNQS010000109.1:0-2364 GCA_036703925.1 Candidatus Sericytochromatia bacterium | reverse complement strand
TAATTCTCGACGCGCTTTGCTGCCATCGACACGCACACAGCGATCGTACACGTAATGGACACGCTCTCGGCTTAACGGTGGCTGCCAGTTAAACAGACGACCGATGGGATCAAGCAGATTGCCGACCAGCCGCACGATCGCCTCTGGGGTTTCAGCTGGAGCGGGAACCCCGGACTCTTTGCTCAGTAAAGCAAACATTTCGCGAGTCGTCATGTCGCCTGCCGAAATGATGTAGCGTTCGCCTCGCTTGCCCTTCTCGGCTGCTAAGAGCATGGCGGTTGCCAGATCGTCTACATGAACGATGCCTGTCACGCGATCGCCCCCCGCCCAGAGTTTCAACCCACCATTGAGAAACTGCTTGAGAACAGGACCAAAGTGGGGATCGTCGGCACCAAAAATCCCTGATGGTAAGACACTGACAACATGGAACCCTTCAGCCGCCGCTCGATCGACTAATTGTTGAGCATCATATTTGGTGCGATCGTACGCTGACGAGAAGTCTTTTTGCGTGCGCTCAAAGGTTTCATCAATGACGCGCCCTTGCGTATCGCCGAAAATGCCGATCGTGCTGCAATACACCATCTTAGGGACTCCCGCCGCCTGTGCTGCTGCTAGCACTGCCCGCGTGCCATCCACATTCACCCGTGCCATCTCGGCTGCGTTGACGATGCCCAGTTCTACATAAGCAGCAATGTGAAAAACGACATCCACACCTGCCATCGCTGTCTTCAGGACATCAACGTCGCACAAGTCGCCATACACTAGCTCTACCTTGCTTCCTGCCAGACGTGCCAGATTGCTAGACTTTCGCACCAGTCCTACTACAGAATTGCCGCGCTGCTCCAGCGCCTGAATTAAGTGCGCTGCGGAAAAGCCGTTTGCCCCGGTTACGAATGCTTTCATAGTGCTACAGCCATCTCCACCTGCATAAGCCACACTCATCAACTCTTTTACCTTTGCACCGATCGACCAACCGACCGTTTAGTAGCGTCATCGTGAAGGCATAACCAACTGATAAAGCCAGAGTAGCGCAGTGTTACCCTGGTTGCTTGAGTGAGAAAGAGCAAGCGTTGAGCCACGATCGCGGTCACTTCAATTGCTTTTCAAGTCAATGCTTTCTCATAGATTCTATAGGTCTTATAAATCTTGCCGCCAGAAGCTTCAATGAGTTTGCGAGAGGGGTAATTGTCTTCGTAAACCCAGGAAAGTTCAGCGCGTTTGTAGGGTTTTCCTTTTTGAATGCCGCCCTGCATTCCCAGATAGATGAGTCCTAACGGCACCATTTTGCGGCGAAATTCTGGCAATGAACAAATAGCAATCACTCGTCCCTGATCAATTTGGCGGCGATACCAGAGAAACTTAAGCATGCCGAGCCAATTTAGCTTACCGTTAATGTGTTTTAGGGGAATATTGTAATCCGGTAGCCCCATCCAGAAACCAATCATTTCACCGTTGTATTCAGCGATCGGAAACACATCTGGATCGACCAAACTTTGTAAATTTTTCGCTTCTTCCAAAAACTCTTCTTGCGTGCGCGGCGTAGAACTCCAGTTATTTGAAAAGGCTTTTGTAAACAGGTTGTACAGGCTAATGCAATCCTGCTCAAACCCGTCACCTTTAGTTCGTAACGGGCGGAAGGTGACACCCGATCGCAGCGCAATGCGATAGCCCTTTTCAAACTCTGGCGACAGCGGCTTATCCAGTGGAAAGTTGTACGCATACGCATCTTTCGCTTTCTGCCAGCCATCCTGCTCCACAAACTGTGGGTAGTAGGGCGGATTGTAGGGCATCATCATCATCGGCGGCGAGTCAAACCCATCCACCAGAAACAGACAGTTGTTATGGGTTGAGAGGTCGATCGGTCCGCGTGCAGTTATCATGCCCTGACCCCGCAACCACTCACACGCAGCATCCAGTAATGCCTTCGCTACAGTGAAATCGGGCACACACTCAAAGTAGCCAAAGAGTCCGACCTTGTGCCCTTCGCGATCGATCAAGCGATCGTTCACCGCTGCTACAATTCGACCTAAGAGTAAGGGTTTCGCCTGCTGCCGCCGCTCTCCGCTCTCGGTTCTCTTCACTGCCAAAAACTGCTGTAATCGCCCATACTGTAAAAACGGGTTTGTTGGCGCAAGCTGCTTGGCAATGCTGCTGCGGAGAGGCGGCACCCAGTTGGGATCGTTGGCGTAAACAACAGCCGGAATGTCCAAAAACCACTCTTGCTCTACCGCAGTGGTTACAGGAATAATTTGAATGGCGATCGCGCTGTCAGTGGTTGCAGTTGGGTTGATATCAACAGAGGGATTCACAGTTACGTCTCTCTTCCCTTGCTCATAGTGCATCATAGATGTGGAAGCAGCTCCA
>DATNQS010000108.1:0-3332 GCA_036703925.1 Candidatus Sericytochromatia bacterium | reverse complement strand
GGATCAAATTGCCAATATTCCTGTACTTCTAGCTGCTCGTACAAGATGCGTTTATACCCTTCATCATGGCTCTTCGTACTTTCTGAGGTGATCTCAAAAATCACGACAGGCACTTGACCCTCTTCCCAAATTTTGTAGTTGTCTCGCGGACCGGGCGTAACATCCAAAATCACCATGATATCGGGTGCTACTCGTAGCTTTGGATAGCCCTGAGCGTAATACAAAAACTGATCAGCCAGAACGATCGCCGATCGCTGTTCAAGATACTGTCGTAGCACTACAACAGCATCAATAATCGCATCAACGTGAACAGAGGTTTCTGCCAACGGTTCACCATCAGAACTCGGATAGACGATCGCGGCTTGCGGTAAAAGCGTAGTCATTGCTGCCACTTAGACAAGATGGCTTTATCTTATCGTCCTTCACTAATGGTCTTTAGTGATCATGTTTGCAGATGCTCAAGCTATAGTTTTGCCGCTGTGCTGTCCTTCGGTCTGGCTGCTACGGCATACGAAAACGTGAGTTGTTTTTAAGTTCGCTGAGCTCAAAGGTTTGTACCCAACCAATGAAAGCTTCGTCGATCGTGGCTTGCGACTGAATCAATAACGCGATGTACTGATTTTTCTGTTTTACAACGACAGCAGCAGACTCAGAGCCAAGAATTGTGACGTGGTGAAAGCCCTCCAGTTGCAGGGAAGACATGAGTAACGATCGCAAGCCGAGCGCTTGAAAAATGGTCTGCACCCAACTCATGTTATTGCCTTCAGGGGTTGTGAAGTACTCTTTAGGGAGACCGTTCAAGTCAAAAACAGCTGCGCCTACAACATGGTCGGAGTAGGACATAGATAAACTAGTGGTGGACAGAGGAAATTGTAGTTGGGCATTGGCAAGACTTGGCATAACGAATAGGTCTCACTCACTGAGTATTCTATAGTGGCTAACGGTTCTTGCTGTAACGAGTTCACTCGTCTCTTTGCAGGTATACAGCGTTGTAAATGCAGCCAGTTTTAGATAGATAGCCTCAGTCTAAAGAACTTGTACACGCACCGCGTCCGTACAATCCTCATGGAAATGAGCTGCTCCTAATTGAGCATGGCATCGCTGATCAAGCCAGAGTGAATTATAGGCTCAGGGAGAAGAAGTTTATTATTTGGGTGAGAGATGTTATGTGGCGATCGCCAGAAATACCTCTCCCATCCGCAGATCTTTTGCGCGGCTGTGGAACTCCTGAACGCTTGAGTTGTCTATCTGTTTAATGATTTGACTTAAGGTAGAGCCGATGGTTTCTCAAGTATTTAAGACTCGTGTATGCAAGACTGGAGCATTCAAGCTTGGGCTATTGAAGGCTGGAGCTTTTAGCGCGTTGGCGATCGCGGGCAGCTTAGTTTTATCTCATGCGATCGATAGCGGTCTTGCTTTAGCCCAGTCAAGACCCGTGTTGCAGCAGCAGATTGCTCAAGCTGCCCCATCCTTTCAGTCACTAGAGCAAGCAGTACTTACACAAGTTAATCAGTATCGTGCGAGTCGAAAGTTGCCACCTTTAAAGATGGACTCGCGCATTAGTGAACAGTCCCGGTTGCATAGTCAGGCTATGGCAAGCAGTCGCGTACCCTTTAGCCACGATGGCTTTAAGCAACGGGTGCAGGCGATCGCTCGTACCCTTCCTTACAGCCGTGCTGCCGAAAACGTTGCGTTTAACCAGGGTTACAGCGACCCTGTGCGTGAGGCGGTGCAAGGTTGGCTCAAAAGTCCTGGTCATCTCAAAAACATTGAAGGCTCGTTCGACACGACTGGCGTTGGCATTGCCAAAAACGCTAAGGGAGAATACTATTTCACCCAGGTTTTTATTCGCCGTCGCTAAAATTGGCTTGGTAAGCGTCATCTGATGAGCATTCTGCGGTCTTGCTTTTACCGTCTGTCCCTTTTACCGATACTCTAGACCCTGTACCCTATTCCCTGACCCAGATGGCATTGGAAGATTTCCAGATTTGCGATCGCGATCTGTCTGAGCAACAGCTTGATGCTTATCTACAGGCAGACGCGATCGCGGTTGATACAGAGACAATGGGTTTATTGCCCCAGCGCGATCGGCTTTGTTTGGTGCAGCTTTGCGATCCCGATGATCATGTCACTGTTGTGTCGATCGCCCGTGGACAGACGGAGGCACCTAACCTGAAGCGCTTGCTAGAAGCTGGCAGCAGCGTCAAAGTGTTCCATTTTGCCCGCTTTGACGTTGCGACTCTGCGCTACCACCTGGATATCGCTGTGAAGCCACTCTTTTGTACAAAAGTTGCCAGTAAGCTTGCCCGTACCTACACACCGAAGCATGGGCTAAAAGATTTGATCCAAGAGCTAGAGCACGTTGAACTCGACAAAAGTGCTCAAAGTTCTGACTGGGGCAATGCGGCGAATTTATCACCCGAACAACTTCGCTATGCTGCTAATGATGTCCGCTATCTGTTGAGCGCTCGCCGAAAGTTGATCGCTATGCTCAAGCGTGAGGAACGATGGTCACTGGCGGAACAGTGCTTTGAGTGCATTCCAACGATCGCCCAACTTGACCTGATGCAGTATCAAGGCTTGTTTGAACACTAAGCGTCGAGCTTCAGCTAACCAGCCCAGGCGCGATCGGCGGTCCAATGGCGATCGGATGATTGATACAGCGAGACATCCTGCAACCCTGCTGTGTCTAGCAGTGCACGCAGTTCATCTAACCGAAAGGCGGCACAAAGAGAATCTCGAAAAAGCTTTCGCTGGTGGGCATCGTAACCATCGCCAATGCTGCCAACGAGTGCGTCAACCGTGGCAAGATCCAGCGGTCGCAGCAAGTCACGTAGCACGATCGCGCCCTGTGGCTTTAACACTCGCTTTAGCTCTTGCAAAAATGGCAACGGCTCTGGCAAGTGATGCACCAGGCTGTTAGAAACCGCTGCGTCAAAGTAACCATCGGGATACGGCAACTGCTTGGCATCCTCATCAGCCAAGGTAATTTGAGCCTGCAAACCGGCTTGCTTCACGTTGGCAGCACCAATTTGCAGCATCGTCTTTGAGCGATCGATGCCAATCACCTGCCATTGTGGACGTTGTTGACAGAGTAAGATTGGAATCCGCGCCGTGCCAGTGCCTGCATCCAAAACCAACGCAGACTCCGGTAAAAGCGCGATCGCCCGCTCTGCAAAGGCTTCATTTACTGCGGTAAAATCCATTGCGTCGTAGGCGACCGATTCTTCCCAGGTATCCATGACCTCAGGCTCAAGCACTCGCTGCATCACGCGCTCTCCTACTGTTATCTAACCATCTTGCCGTTAAAATAGCGCTATGAGCCAACACCG
>DATNQS010000107.1:0-3999 GCA_036703925.1 Candidatus Sericytochromatia bacterium | reverse complement strand
GACCGTCAACGCTACAGTCGTGACACCTTTAACCAGACCGATGATCCCAATTCCTGCCAGTGAGAAGCCCATGAAGTACGCGCCACCATCACCCATAAAAATCTGGGCAGGGTTGAAATTGTAGCGGAGAAAGCCCAGGGCACCGCCTGCCAACGCAGCAGCAATCAATGCAGCGGCAGGTTGTTTCATAAAGACGCACACGATGAACATTACAACCGCAGCGATACCGCTTACACCCGCAGCCAGACCATCGAGTCCATCAATCCAATTGATGGCGTTTGCCATGCCCACCAGCCAAACGATCGTAATCGGCAAGCTCACCCAATCGGGCAAAGACACTAGACCGATCGCTGGGATAGTGAGAAAGTCAATCTGAACACCGACTTTCCAGGCAAGCCCTGCCACGATCGCTTGTAAAATCAACCGGGTAACGGGGGACAAGTTAAACAGATCATCCGCCAGCCCAATCAAAAAGAAGGCTAAACCGCCGATCGTGACACCCCAGACCTCGTACTCTTTCTCCGGTGACAACACGCCAAAGCCACCCGACCACCAGACAAGCAGTAGCCCTGCAAGGGTGCCGAGAAAAATGGAAACGCCACCAAGACGAACCATCGGACGTTTGTGAATTTTTCTACCGCCTGGTTTGTCAAAGTGTCCGCTCTTCAGGGCAATTTTCTTAACGATCGGGGTCGTCAGGATAACTACTAAAGAGGACGCCAGAAAAGCAACAAGGTTATAAAGAGGATCAGGCATCTGGAAGAGTAGGTCGAGGATAAGCGACAGGCAGAGTGTACTACACTTCAGATAATAGTTAGCAAAGTTGTTAATCCAACTTCCTAAGCTGATCTGATGCTCCCTAAGTTTATAACTGATTCTAAGCGTAGCTTTGCGTTTATGGCAGTACCAGGTGATTGATTGCTAGCGTTACCTGGTTATGTGATTAGTCCTCTGAGAGGCTTGCTTTGTCGGTACAGATGCCAGCTCGATCGAAATAAAGTGCCTGGGGCACGGATCTGTACCCCAAGCAGACAGTTCAGTGGTGGCGCAATGCCTCTCTTTTGCTTCTGATCGCTTTTGCTTCTGATCGCTTTTGCTTCTGGTGACCAAGTCATCGCTCTGTTTGGTAGCGAAAAGAGATTGGTAGCGAAAGGAGTTTTGGCTACTCGTCATCGTGAGCGAAACGGTTGTAAAGATAGTCAAGAATGTAATTCCGCATTTTGTAGAATTCAGGATCTTCCATGATGCGATCGCGATCGCGGGGTCTTGGAAAGGGAATTTCTAAGATTTCGCCGATCTTGGCAGCGGGACCGTTGGTCATCATGACTAGGCGATCGGCTAAAAACAGCGCCTCATCAATGTCGTGAGTAATCATCAACACCGTGCAGCGATGATCATTCCAAATCTTGAGCAATTCAACCTGTAGTTCCTCTTTGGTAATGGCATCTAGTGCGCCAAATGGTTCGTCAAGAATCAGGACTTCTGGACGAATGGCTAACGCACGGGCGATCGACACTCGTTGACGCATCCCACCCGAAAGTTGCCCTGGTTGCTTGTGGGCGGCTTCTGACAGCCCAACCATCGCCAGATGTTCGCGTACAATCTGCTTCTTTTCGGCTTCAGATTTGTTGGGATGTACAGAGTCTACTGCCAGATAAATATTTTCGTAGGCAGTGAGCCAGGGCAACAGAGCATAGCCCTGAAAAACAACCATGCGATCGGGTCCTGGTTCCGTAATGCGTTTACCGTGTAGTGTGACTGAGCCATGCGTTGGGGTGGCGAACCCTGACACCATATTCAATAAGGTTGATTTGCCACAGCCAGAATGACCAATCACACAAACAAATTCACCTTCTTGAACCTGTAGATCGACCTGGTCAAGTACAACATAGTTGCCCTTCGGCGTGGGATAGACCTTAGAAACATTGTCAATGACGAGAAACGGTTCCTGTCTGGAATGAGCTTGTCTAGTGGTTTGGGTGGTTAGAGTTTGCATCGTTAGAACGGGTAAATGTGCTCGTTAAGACCTTTAAGACCGGTTTAAGATTGGTTATCAGCAATCAGCAGCTAGAAAAAGCTGAGCGCTGACCGCTAATAGCGCTTCTCAGCCGCTTAGGATATTGCCAGTGCATGAGTTAGTGGCACATCTGCCATGTAAATGTCATGTTTGACCTCTAAGTTGTTGAGATAGGCGATCGGGTCATCGGCATTAAAAGTTGTGCCATCAAACAGTTGAATCGACCCTCGACTGTAGGTGATATCAGACAACCCCAATTCCCGTGCAGCCGTACTGAACACACTGACACGACAAACGCGCTCTAAAATTTCTACCCAATTGCGGGGAAAGGGAACGTCACCCCAACGCGCCATTTGCGTCATCATCCATAGATGCTCTGTCCGGCTAGGGCGAGAGACACCCTGACCATAGAATTGATGATGTGCGTATTCCTTAGGCGAAGGGTGAAGACTACATACGTGAGGATTGGGATCACCCAAATAGATGTATTGCAGGTCAGTGCCAAGGTATTCATGACGAGACAGAATTTCACGAATTTCTTCACTGTTTGCCTCGTCCATACAGTAGTGACACGCTTCTAAAAGAGCCTTCACAAGCGCAATGTGAGTATTAGGGTAAGCCAATGCCCAGTCCTCTCGAACACCCAGAACTTTACCAGGATGCCCATCCCACACTTCTAGATCAGTGGCGATCGTGTAACCAATGCCTTCTACCGCTGCCCGCACATTCCAGGGTTCACCAACGCAAAAGCCATCAATATTACCAGCCTGTAAGTTGGCAATCATTTGTGCTGGAGGGATGGTGTTGAGTTGGACATCGCGATCGGGATGGATGCCAACGGCTGCTAACCAATAGCGGAGTAGTAGATTATGCATAGAGGCTGGATGAACCACACCAAAGACATGCTGTTTGTCTTGAGTAGCCAGCAGCATCTGCTTCAGGTCTTGTAGGGTATGAACACCCTGGTCATAGAAGCGTTTGTCGAGAGTGACGGCATTGCCATTGCGGGTGAGTGTTAGGGCACTGACGGTCGGCAAAGAGCGCCCCTCCAGACCTCCCAGCGTGAGCCAGACTGGCATCCCTGACGGCATTTGGGCAGCATCGAGATAATTACCCGCAATGCCATCCTGAATACCACGCCAACTGGATTCACGCACCAGATTTACCTCATCCAGACCATGATGAGCGAAGAAACCTTTCTCTTTGGCAATGGCAAGCGGAGCGCAAGCAGTAAGTGGAACAAAGCCAATTTCCAGGTTGACTTTCTCCAAACCATGACGGGCAACCGCTCCTTTTTTGCGCGCTCGTAGTTGTTTAATTCGCTTCTGCTGATTCAGAAAATAGATAATTTCACTCCGCATTGAGTAATAACTGGGGTGATTCACCACTTCTAGTCGTTTGCGGGGACGGGGAATATCCACCGTCATCAGTTGCCCGATTTTGGATTCCGGTCCATTGGTCAGCATGACGATGCGATCGCTTAACAGCAGCGCTTCATCGACGTCATGAGTGACCATTACCGCTGTCACCTGGCTCTCTTCACAAATTTGCATTAAGCGTTCCTGCAAATTGCCCCGTGTCAGTGCGTCTAACGCGCCAAACGGTTCATCCAGGAGCAGCAGTTTAGGACGAATCGCGAGGGCACGGGCGATCGCCACCCGCTGCTTCATACCACCCGACAGTTGCCCCGGAGGCTTATCAGCAGCATGACGCAAGCCAACTAAATCGATGTGGTGCTCAATGATGTCATGACGTTCTTTCGCAGGGAGATACGCTAGAACCTCATCTACTGCCAGGGCAATATTTTCACGCACGGTGAGCCAGGGCAGCAGTGAGTAGTTTTGAAACACCACCATCTTGTCAGGTCCTGGTCGTTGGATGGTTTCGCCATCGAGCAGAACAACACCGTCGGTCGGTAAATCCAAACCCGCAATCATATTCAGCAGGGTTGATTTGCCACAGCCCGAATGACCAATGAGTGA
>DATNQS010000106.1:0-4544 GCA_036703925.1 Candidatus Sericytochromatia bacterium | reverse complement strand
AACTGTTGGATCAACTCAGGATTGCGCCAACCCTTTGCCGTTTCTTCCTCCAGGATGCCAAGTGCTTCGATCGGAGTGAAAGCCTTCTTATAAGGGCGTTCGCTCGTGAGGGCATCGAAAATATCAATGACCTGAAAAATTTGCGCTAGATGAGGAATCTGGTCGCCTTTAAGACCGTCAGGGTAGCCTGTGCCATCCCAACGCTCATGATGGTAGCGAATGATCGGTAACACGCCGCGCATGGTTCGTAGCGGTTGGCAAATTTTTACGCCAATGAGTACGTGCTGCTGCATCAGTACCCACTCCTCTGGGGTAAATTTACCTGGCTTCAGCAAAACAGCATCAGGAACGCCAACTTTGCCGATGTCATGCAGGTAGCCACCCCACATCAGATCGCGGATTTCGATGCGCGACAGTCCCAGAAATTCACCAAAGGCTTTGCCATGCGCGACGAGTCGTTCGCAGTGGTCACCCGTATTAGGGTCACGGCTTTCTACAGTTTGCGCGATCGAAAAGAGGACTCGTTCAGCATGGTCAAGGTCTTCATTGAGACGTTTTTGATGAACGAGCGATTTAACGCGGGCAGACAGTTCCAGTTGATCAAACGGTTTAGTTAAAAAGTCATCGCCGCCTGCTTCAATGCCTTTCAGCCGAGCACGACGATCATCCAATGCTGTCACAAAAACAACAGGGGTCAGACGGGTTTGTTCGTCCTGCTTAAGACGACGGCACACTTCAAACCCGTCCATACCGGGCATCATGACATCCAGCAAAATCAGGTCAGGATTAGTTGCAACAACAGAGTCTAAAGCTGCGGAACCACTATCAGCCTCCAAAACGTCGTAACCTTCGACCGACAGCAGCGCAACCGCCGTGAGCCGACTGGAGGGGTTGTCATCTACAACTAAAACTCTGGGCAGCTCTGTATAAAAGCGATTCACTTGGGCAAACCTCATGGTGACGATGGACTACATCTGCTCATTCATCGCAATCAGACAGATGCTGCATTGGGTTCTTAGGGCATTGCAGTTACAGTATGAGCCATTGTCTGAGGTGGTAAATCAGGCTTTCTACGGAGATTAGGCCTTTGAGACACTGGTGAGTTTACTAGGGTTTAGCTCAATTTTACTCAACGGCACAGCCGCTTAACGAGACGACAGCTTTATTGAACGGACTTTGTACCACTCAGTTACGTTCTCATAAAGTACTGTAAGTAGCTGGGCGTAATTATTGATAAGCTGCCTTTCGACTTCGCGTTCGTCGAAGTCCTAAGCCGAAGTCTTAAGGCTCTCAGTCCGTGTGTCGGCGGGTTAAGCGCAGTCGAAACTCGGTCTTTAAGGGGTGCTTAATTTAGCTCCCCTACTTATGCCTGTTACTAAACTTTAGTTGAAACGGAAGAAAGCGGCGGCTCAAGGCGATCGAGCGACACATTGACTTGAGATGCTAGCAAGTGCTCAACAGGGATAAGCGGTAAGGCTATGCTGCTGCGATCGTGAATTGGGTAGCTTTCCCCTAAAATTTCAAAGCGGCAGCGGCGACACCACCAATACGGCTGACTAGAACGAATGTGCCGCAGTAAAATATCGGAGCATAAAGGGCAGTGCGCCATTGTGTTACCAGTTGAATCTTTATGATTTAAATCAATACTGTCAAGGCTGCGCTTTTAGTGTCTCCAAGCTGTGATCGTTTAGTGACTACCTGAAGAGATAACTTGCCCACAAAAGACCCTTTTGCTTACTAGGACAGCCCACTTTTTCAATCACCCAGGGAACTGACGTAACTATTGTGGTTATACTTGCCTGGAGCTGCCTGTATCTGCCACTACAACTTAAACTAATTTCATAGAGGCAACATAATTTGACTTCCTAGGTTCTAAGGCTCTTTATAAAATGCCGCTACTTATACATATTTAAGATGCATTAAGGCTGGATAGAGCGTCTGTATAAGCTGTCTTGCCATTGGGTCAAACACCAACAAGCGAACATTGAAGCACCTGTAAACTTAGTAATTTGTAAGGGAAGTAAGCTGCTGGCGTGGTTGGGCTAAGGTCAGACGTACCCCGACACGAAAATTTGACTTTATGTGCTCTATGTCCCTAAGTAACTGGACGTAATTAAACTCAAGATATTTTTGGGGAAAGGGGGAAAGGCTCCAGACGACTTTTTAGAGCTAATTCATAAAGAGAATCTAAAGAGGATTCAATCGGCGTAGATTCGATTCTAGGCTGAAACCTATCTAGTTGAATTGCCGCCCATCAGCCGCCTATCCAACATTGCACAGCCGCAACGAAAACCTTACCCTAGCGACCTCAGCACTGCCGAATAGGACATTCTCAAGCCACTGCTACCCAAGTGAAAGGGTTTGGACATCCGGTAGAAGTCGATTTTCGAGAGATTCTTAACGGCATTTTTTATGTTTAACGCACCGGGTGTCAGTGGGAAATGCTGCCGCACGGCTTGCCGCCCCATACAACGGTCTATCACTACTTTCAGAAATGGCAACGGAAAGGGGTTTGGCAGCAAATGTACGACAAGAGCCGACATCAATGACGCCAAGACCGAGGACGAGATGAAGACTCAACCGTTGCCATTGCCGATTCTCAATCGACTAAAACAACGGAAAAAAGGGGGCGGTCTACGGCTTCGATGGTGGCAAGAAGGTTAAAGGTCGTAAGCGCCATATCGTCGTCGATGCTCAAGGACTGTTGATTGGTGTTTTAGTCACTGAAGCCAGTGCTTCAGAACGATTAGGAGCCGTGGTTGTTTTGAGTGAGGCGGTAGCAAAATTGTCCAAGTTGAAAGTGGTTTGGGTGGATCAAGGCTATTCGGGAGCAAACTTTGAGCGGGTAGTCAAACAAGTTTGCGGCGAACAGGTGCAAGTGGAGGTGATTGAGCGCCTATCGAAAACGTTTGAGCGCTTGCCAAAGCGCTGGATTGTTGAACGCACATTCGGGTGGTTGAATCGCTTTCGTCGGCTGAGCAAGGATTATGAGCTCTACACTGAAATCAGCGAGGCGATGATTTATGGGTCGTTGATTCGCCTGATGGTGAAACGCTTAGCTGCTTAAGCTTTTGTTTATAAATCAGCTCTTACTAAATCATGGGGGCTACGACTGATGAGAGCCAGAATCGAGGATGAAATTGTGTTTTTGCACCACGAAGATGTGCCGGAATACAAGAAAGGGGGTTCGGTTGTACGAAATAGTTACTTTTGGGCATTGCGATCGATCGCGGCTCAGGCATATCGGCAACGCGACTGGGAGTACGAAGCGGAAGTCTGGTTAGCGCTTCAGCGGATGCTACTGTCTTTTACTGAATCAGGCTACCTGGGCTTGCGAGAAACCCAACTAGAGTTTCCGGCTGACGCTGAAATTCCAGCCGTGTTGAAGCCGATTGCGACCTGGGAATGATGGGCTACTCTTCAAGCGCAGCACTAGCAATCTCGGTTACGTATATTGCCGCCGCTCTCTTACCTTCGCTGTAGCAATGGGTCAAAGACTCCACATGACTGTGCAGTCACAAGGTGAATTTGTAGATGTAATAAGCTCTGGTGCGATCGCCAACAATGGCTAGGACGTGATGCCGTTCTGTAACCGTTGTCTCAGGTCACGGATTGCAGCGCTAGTGTTGCGATCGTAGGCAAGTTGCAGGCTGCGATCGACTATAGACTGAAGGTCGATCACTGGAAAGTAACGGCTTTGAGCTACCAGGCAGTAGGCATTGTCCTGAAGCTGGTGGATACAAAGCTGATGTCGCTTATAGAGCCATACCTCTGGCACCCGGTAAGGCAAATAATCATCGACATCAGAGTAGCTAGTCACATCAATTTCAAGCACCAAATCGGGCGGTGGATCGATACGCCAATCAATGCGCTTCTTACCTAAAACCGCTTCCCAGTTGTCGATGTAAAAGCAGTAATCTGGCTCAATCCCGCTTTCCTCCGGCAATTTCATCGTAATTGGAGTAAAGGAGTCATATTCACGATTTGCATAATCCAACAACGTTTTGATGATATCAGCGATTAAACTGGCATCTTTCCCGTGGTGCGGTAAGGGAGACATTAATAGCACTTCTCCATGACGGTACTTGAGTCGAGGTAGCGAACCGTCGCCTCGCTGTTGGCTCAGGCTCTCATACTCGTTCCAGGTAGCGGGTAGCCGCAGCACGGCACCAGGACGCAGTTGAATGTTGTCACGGGAGACGAGCGCAAACATGGCTGTAGGTACAAGAAAAGTACTTTTATGATCTCAGGTAGAAAAGTGATGGCTGGAGAACCTTGCAAGAGAGGGCGATCGCTACCTGAAGCTTAAAAGGGGTGAACCGTTGTCCACCCCTTGATCGCCTACTGTATGGTTAGCACTTCTGAGGGCAAGCGTTTGAATGCCAGTCGCTCGTTTTCCACATCGACAAAGATAGTGTCACCACTGGTAAATTCGCCCCGCAGGATGGCTTTGGCAATCTGCGTTTCGAGTTCACGCTGGATGGCGCGTTTGAGGGGACGGGCACCAAAAACAGGGTCGTAGCCGACTTCTGCCAGGAAATCTA
>DATNQS010000105.1:0-7095 GCA_036703925.1 Candidatus Sericytochromatia bacterium | reverse complement strand
GGGCGTGGGCTATTGCTTTTGCAGCACTTTTCTGACTATCTGAGCTATGTGCGATCGGGCGATCGTAATTGCCTACTGATCGTCAAACACTACGTTGCAATGGCTTAGATGGGTGTAGCAAGGCATGTCATGACGTTGCCTCAACCCTAAACAAGCAAAGTGAGGGAGCATTTGCAGTAATCGAATCACGTGTTGCATAATCAGACGGTTCAATAAGGGGAACCCAGGCAGCAGCAAGCGTTGCCGAAAGCAAAATGCGTTGATCTGTGCATCCACTCTCAATCTTTAGTCAAACTCTGTGAGGCATCCCGATGAGCTATCGTATGAATCGCCGCGCCTATGCGGAAACGTTTGGTCCCACCGTCGGCGATCGCGTCCGTTTAGCTGACACTGATTTGATCATTGAAGTCGAGCAGGATTACACGACTTACGGCGATGAGGTCAAATTTGGCGGCGGCAAGGTGATTCGGGACGGCATGGGTCAGTCGCCGATTACAAATGCCGATGGCGCAGTGGATACGGTGATTACCAATGCCCTCATTCTCGACTGGTGGGGCATTGTCAAAGCGGATGTTGGGATCAAGCACGGCAAGATTCACGCGATCGGCAAAGCGGGCAATCCTCACATTCAAGACAATGTGACGATCGTGATTGGTCCCGGCACAGAAGTCATTGCAGGCGAGGGCATGATTCTCACCGCAGGCGGGATTGATAGCCATATTCACTTTATCTGTCCGCAGCAGATTGAAGTGGCGATCGCCTCAGGGGTGACAACACTCATCGGTGGTGGAACGGGACCCGCAGCAGGCACCAACGCGACGACCTGTACACCTGGACCCTGGAACATGCACCGGATGCTACAAGCAGCAGATGCGTTTCCCATCAATATCGGCTTTTTGGGTAAGGGCAATAGCGCCAAGCCAGAAGCACTGGTAGAACAGGTGGAAGCAGGCGCAATGGGGCTAAAACTGCACGAAGATTGGGGCACAACACCCGCAGCGATCAATACCTGCCTGAGCGTTGCGGATGAATACGATGTGCAGGTCGCTATCCACACTGACACGCTGAACGAAGCAGGCTTTGTTGAGGATACGATCGCTGCCTTCAAAAATCGCGTCATCCACACCTATCACACCGAAGGCGCAGGCGGCGGACACGCACCCGACATCATCAAAATCTGCGGCGAGATGAATGTGCTGCCCTCCTCCACTAACCCTACCCGCCCCTATACGCAAAACACGCTCGATGAACACCTGGATATGTTGATGGTTTGCCATCACCTTGATCCAGCGATCGCTGAAGATGTTGCCTTTGCCGAATCCCGCATTCGTCGCGAGACGATCGCCGCTGAAGACATCCTGCACGACCTGGGCGCGTTCAGCATGATATCGTCCGACTCACAGGCAATGGGACGCATCGGCGAAGTCATTATCCGCACCTGGCAAACCGCACACAAAATGAAGTTCGATCGCGGCTGGCTGGCTCCCACTACCGAAGGCAGCGTCGAAGCACACAACCGCAACGACAACTTCCGCGCCAAACGTTACATCGCCAAGTACACGATCAATCCTGCGATCGCTCACGGCATCGCTGCCTATGTCGGTTCCGTCGAAGTCGGCAAACTTGCAGACCTGTGCCTCTGGCGACCCGCTATGTTTGGGGTCAAGCCCGAAGTAGTGATCAAAGGTGGCTTGATTGGTTGGGCACAGATGGGCGATGCCAACGCCAGTATTCCCACTCCACAGCCTGTTCATATGCGCCCGATGTTCGCTAGCTTTGGGGGTGCGATCGCGGCAACCTCTCTCACCTTCGTCTCCAAAGCTGCCCTCAAGAAAGGCATTCCCGACCAACTTGGCTTGCAAAAAAAGGCAGTAGCGTCTTCCGGCACCCGCACGCTCACCAAAAAAGACCTGAAGCTCAACGATGCCACACCCAAAATGGAGGTAGACCCCGAAACCTACGAAGTCCGTGCTGATGGGCAACTTCTCACCTGCGAACCCGCCACCGTCCTACCAATGGCACAACGCTACTTCTTGTTTTAGGCCACTGGAGAGCAGTCTTACATCGAACTATACCGTTTGAGCGGGATGAAACAAAGCAAAGGCTAATCTTGTAAAACATAGAGTAGCCTTTGCTGATGCAGAAGCCGTATTCGACGATCCACTTGCTGCCATTTTTGATGATGAGTGACATTCGATCGACGAGAAACAGGAAATCATCATCGGGGACGATCCTGCTGTGATCGCGCACGCGCCTGATGAACGTGTATGAGAGACGCACGTTAGGATAGGCTGGTATCCTGTTCTTGATAGGAAGTTCTTGAGAGAAAGCGGGCTGATCGCTAACGGCTGATCGCTAAAAGTATGGCTATAATTCGCCTGATTCTGCTGCTAGGACTGGCTGGGGGTTTGTTTCTCCTGGTTCAGTTCAACTGGTCGCCCTTACCACTGACGTTTTTGGGCGTTCAAACGCCCGCCTTGCCACTGGCGATATGGGTTTTGGGTTCGATCGGGGCTGGCATTATCACCAATTTGTTGATCACCAGTTTATTTAGCGTCTCCAACTATTTTGCCGTTCGTGCCGCACGATCGCGAATGCGACAAGCACCGCGTCAAACTGGCTTTCAAGCGCGTTCGACCGCACCATCATCGGAACCAGCCTCCTACGCACGCACAGCAACCGCACAAGCAACTGATAATGATGCTGACTGGAACAACTGGGAGGGCTATGAGGAGCCTCGTCAAGCAACCAGTGCGCGATCGCCTGTAGACAGAGACCCCATTGATGATTGGGACGAAGAACCGGAGGATGATTGGGATCTGGATGATTCTAGAGATGAGCCTGTTGATGCTCGCCCTGCGTCAAGAACCCGCACTGACTACGAAGCGAAGCAAGAACCGAAAACTACGTCTCGTAACGGCACTGTGTACTCCTATAGCTATAGCGACCCCAAGGATTCTGGTGTGGGCAAAGCCGAACCAGTGATTGGTCAACCAGTAGTGGATGCAGACTATCGTGTCATTGTGCCGCCGCTTCGCTCGTTAGATGACACCCCTGCCCCTACAGAATCCCCTGATCCAGACAGTGCTGATGACTGGTTTGAAGATGAATTTGACGATCGCGCCCCTCGACGCGATCGTCGTTAAATAAACATTACTGAAAGTAACCTTTGCAAACGCCACAGCGAATTCAACTTGAAGATAGTAGCGTCGCAGAAACCATAGGTGGGCAGATGTGAGGGCGATCGTGCTTATTTCTATCGAGTGCGATCGCCCTCAAACAATTTCCTCCCCCAGGCCAGGTTTTCAGCTCATAGAATTGTTAAAATTCTGTTACATTGTTTGTGCAAGCCAGAGGTGGCAAGCCCCGCCCGATTGCACAAACTCTATATTAATGAGGACTGACGGACTGCCGCTAGCTACAAGCACACAGCCAAACCTCGTAATCCAAGCTAGCATCTGTAAACCAAGAATCCGCCTTCATGTCTAACGCTTTGCCGCTTAAGAAGCATCAACTGTCAACTGCTGCATCACCAGCATTACCCATAGTCATTGCACCAGACCAGCGAGGATTGTTTGTCGCTGGCTTTATTATGGCGATCTGGGCAGGGAGTCTAACGCTACTGCTGATGTCGCCACAAGAGCACTCTTTCTGGATGCCGTTTGCCGTACTTTGGCAGACCTTTCTGTATGCAGGGCTGTTTGTCACTGCTCATGATGCTATGCATGGGGTTGTGTCACCGCATCCTAAAATCAATCGTTTCGTCGGCACTTTGACACTGCTGCTGTATGGTTTGTTTTCTTACAGTCAGTTGTTTAAGACTCACTGGCAGCACCATCATCACCCAGCTAGCGAGCTAGACCCCGACTTTCACAATGGCAAGTATAAAAATCCATTCGCCTGGTATGTTTGCTTCTTACAGCGTTATTGGAGCTGGGGACGTTTTCTGGGGCTAATTGCGTCGTTTCACGCCATGCATTTACTGCTCCATGTACCAGAAGCAAACTTAGTACAGTTTTGGATTCTGCCTTCCATATTGAGTTCAATACAGCTTTTTTACTTTGGTACGTATCTGCCTCATCGTGAGCCAGCAGGCGGCTACCAGAATGTGTTTCGTACCCAAAGCTCATATCGTCCTTTATGGTGGTCGCTTTTAACGTGCTACCACTTTGGGTATCACCATGAGCATCACGAATACCCTCATGCCGCATGGTGGCAATTGCCTGCGATCGTCGCACGCAGGGCTGGTTAAGCCCTTATTGCAGGCAAACAAGAGAGGCTAAATGCGACCAGCGCTGAACGTATCACACTGCTTGACGCTGCCCGACTTCAAGCCGCGGGTAAACCACGCAACGCGCTGCTCCGACGACCCATGTGTAAAGCTTTCTGGCACAATGTAGCCACCTGATTGCTGTTGTAAGTAGTCATCCCCAATCTGACTGGCAGTGTCCATCGCTGCTTTGACATCTTGTCCATTGATGAGGTTACGCTCGGCAGTGAAATGCCCCCAAATGCCAGCAAAGCAATCAGCCTGTAATTCGAGTCGAACAGATAAGTTATTGGCTGTTGCCTTGTTCGAGCGGGCTTGTAGTTGCCTTACTTTGGTGGCAATGCCAAGTTCATTTTGCACATGATGCCCGACCTCATGGGCGATCGCATAGGCGCGAGCAAAATCAGCATCAGCACCAGCCGTTGCCTGTACCTGTTTGAAGAAGCTCATATCTAAATACACTTTGTCATCAGCGGGGCAGTAGAACGGTCCAGCGGCAGCTTGGGCAAACCCACAGGCTGAATTAACTCGGCTACTGAAAAGCACTAGCCTCGGCGGTTGATAGGTTGCCTGAAGCTGCTGCTTGAAAACGCGGCTCCAGGTATCTTCGGTGTCGCCTAAAACTGCTCTTACAAAGTCCGAATCACGATCCTGGATGGGTTGCCCTTGTTGTGGCGGAGTTGGAGCAACATCACCACCTTGCAACAAACTTAAGATCTGAAGGGGACTAACGCCAAAGATTAGCCCCCCAACAACAGCGATAATTAACCCACCAATACCGACACCGCCTACGCCTCCTGGCACACCCCCAGACCCGCCCCGGTTGTCTTCCACATTGTTGCTGCGGCGCAGGTCACTCCATTTCATAATGTCTTTCCGGTGTTGTGTATTTTTAAGATGATGTGCAGGCTTTTCAGCACTGAGCTGCCTTGCTTTAATATCTACAGTAATCAGCAAAGGCGAGCGCTAAGACAAGAATCAAAAGATACAGATTTACAAACGTTGTTTGCATATTGTGTCTGGTTCAAATGCTGCCAGAACCGCAGTAAACAAAATCACTTTAAGCCTTTGCTGCTTCAGGGTTACAGCAGGGCAGTAGTGCTATAAGACTTAGCCCTTTCTGTCGGTTACAGGGGTGCTGTTAAGATCAAAGAAAATCCTTCACAATAGAGAGATGAGCTGATCATCAAGCCTGAGCAAGGCGCTGAGCTTTATAGTGTTCAAGCTGTCTGAGCAGCTCTACATCTGCTAACTCAACAGCAATAACAGTGAGCGGATACGGAGATACAATCGTGAAGTGGCAACTACTAGGATTGGGACTCAGCCTCGCCGTTAGCACTGCTGCCCCGGCTTTGGCAGTAGCCCCGGCTTCAGTCGATGCAGGTGACAATGTAGCGTGGTCAAAGGTCGTCGAGAATCCTTTTGACGGCAAAGTTGTTTACGACCGGAACTATAAGTCTGGATTTGTCTTTGTCAGCAGTTGGTCAAAGAATGGCATTGGCGTAACCTACAATCGCATCGGATCACGGTTCATTGGTTACGACACCGGCTTTGGGTACTCTGGCTTTGGTTTTGGGCGCTATCGAAAAGGCTTTGGGCTTGGCTTGGGGCTGTTCTCTGATGTTGAGCCAGTTTATAACTACTACCTGACTGAAAGTGTACCGAACTCGCTCAGCCTTGCGATCTCGGGCAAAATTTATACTTATACGGATGGCCCCGTCTCGCCGGAACTAGCGGCCGCCCTCGCTAATGCACCATCCGGCAACATTGCGATTCGTCTCATTTGGGATGACGGCAGGACGAAGGATACGGAGATTGGCAAAGATACTGTCAAAGCCTGGAAAACTGTTTTTCAGCCATCGCCGTAATACGGTTACTTCGCGACACGTCAAATATGCAATGTCTGCCTTGCAGAAAAGATTACAGTTTAATTTGTTGCAATAATGCCACTTGCTCATCCTTAAAAAAGGGTAGTCTTATTTAGTAAAGGATAAGGAAAATAACTGTTCTTTCAACAATTTAGATGCTCTAAACGAATCAGTTCGTCGTAGTAATGAATGAAATTCCAAATCGCAGCAATGTGATTGGCGAGTTTCTTGGAGAACGATAAGGTCTTTCTGACGAAACGAGAGACTTGTTGTGACCACAATCACGACGTTTATAATTTTGTTTGCCGCGTTGCGTGGTGCCATTTTTCAGGATAGCTTCAAAGCCACAATTAGGGCAACGCAGAAGGGGCGGAATCGTTGATATGCAAAGGAAAGAGCTATCTCTGTCTATTATTCTCTATCCTTTACAGAAGAATACTACCTACGGACTCAGCTCGCAAGGCGGAAACCTTTTTGTGCTGATGTCGTCTTAGTTATCTAGCTTTTACTTATCTAACCTGGTTTGTCGAATGGGTTATGAGAGTAGCTCATATAGATAATGATCGACTAAGGGATAAAACGATCGGGTAAGGGCACAATGTAAAAGTCAAGCGGTTCTATCTAGTTCGGAAGCAGATCTCTGTATCTTGGTTAGTGCTTAAGTCTAAAAAGAGCTGAGATTCTAATTGTCCTTTATGCTTGTATTAGCGCAAAGGTTCCACAAGGACTATCTGTGAACGACATTAGCTATGACTTAAGCGTTATGGCTACTTGATAGACCAGTGGTGCGAGGCTCAATGGTCTAAAGTCTCACTTGAAAAAACACCTGTTTAACTGCATTCATGTAGCTTTTGCCAGCAGTATGAGTGAGCACGTCCTTGATGTCTGCCAGCGATATAGAGGCGAATTTTGTTTACCTCTGTGCTTGCTGTTTTTACGAAGATGCATAAACTTACA
>DATNQS010000104.1:0-2054 GCA_036703925.1 Candidatus Sericytochromatia bacterium | reverse complement strand
GCCCTTAACTGGCTTGCAAGTTCTACTGGTTGATGATGATGCAGACACCCGCAACTTTTTCACGTTTGTGCTGCAACAGGCTGGAGCGATCGTCACCCCCGTGGCTTCAGCAGAGCAGGCACTAAAAACGCTGATTCAGACTAAGCCAGATGTTCTGTTGAGCGACATTGGTATGCCAGAAATGGATGGCTATATGCTGATTCAACAGGTAAGATGTCTGAAACAAGAGCAGGGTGGGCAAATTCCAGCGATCGCGCTCACCGCTTATGTGGGAGAAATGGATTCTCAGCAGGCGATCGCCGCAGGATTTCAACGGCACATCTCCAAGCCCGTAGAGCCAGCAGAGCTAGTCGCTGTGATTGCCAATTTAACGAAGCCAGCAAACCTGGTTGACCATTAATCTGGTCTTTTTAAGCAGGGTGGTTGCAGCTTGAAGTTGCGGAAGCAGAGCGCACCCAGTCGGTATGTCCGCTCAAGGTCTTAAGACACTGCCCTGTTTCTAAATTCCATAGCTTGATTGTTTGGTCTTCGCTCGCACTCGCAAGCAGCGGAGTAGTCGGACTAAAGACGATCGCTCGCACCCGACCGCTGTGCCCCTCCAGGGTCCTCACGCATTCCCCAGTGCCGACGCTCCAGAGTTTGATGGTTTGATCGGCGCTCGCACTGGCGATGAGATGACCCGATGGGTGGAAGCGAACCGCACGAACGCGATCGCTATGCCCCCTGAAAATTCTGAGGCACTGACCTGTACGGGTATCCCAGAGCATCAACGTATAGTCTCCGCTGCCGCTGACTAAAAGCTGCCCGGTTGGGTCAAAGGCGATCGATCGCACCCAATCTTCATGCCCAGAACAAATTAAGCACTGTTTCCCATCTTGCACTTGCCACAGACGAATTTCACCACTCGCATCGCCCGTTGCAAACAACTGCCCATTGCGGACTGAACTCTACGGCTGAGATGGGTCCCAACGGTTCAGAGAAAACGGATGTGGTTAGGTCGGCATTCTTAAAATTAACTTCATGTAAATTGACCCCTTGAAGATAAGCTTGCCAAACGGCCAAGCCAGAGAAGTTATAGCCTGTAATATTTGCCTCTAAATGGCAGAGCAAATTTAAGAGGTTTCCAGTTTCCAGCCGCATAGCCCGATCACTATATTGAATGATCTCGCAACTGTGCTAGCACAGCAGCTAGCTGCTCTGTGATTCTTTCAGTGTTACGAAAGTGAGCGAAAAGCTGTTCCTTAAGTGGCCCTAGAATAATCCGAAGCCCAGCAGTACATTCAAACCTGGTCAGAGCAGGTGTTGCGAAACGCCCAAACCCACTACTGGCAGCCTTCAAATCATCTCAATGATGCGGTCGCGACCGCCAACGCGATTCCTCCTGCGAGTCCGGTCTATGCAACTGCTCAAGAACAGATTCAAGCTTGGCGATCGGAGTGGGCAAACAACGATCGCCACTGGCAAACGGCTCAAAAGGCTTTAGCTGCAAGCAAGTGGACGGCTGCACTGGAGGCTGCTCATCAAATTACCCAGCATCCCTATTGGAGCCAGCAAACAGCAGGGCTGATTCAAGCCGCAAATGAGGAACTTGCACAGCAGCACTATGAAGATCTGTGGAACACCGCTCAACAGTTGCTGGTACGGGGGGAGCCAGAGAATGCCATGCAGGTGGCGTATGGACTTCCCGATCGCCTGCCTTGGGCTGAGCGGAAGACTCAAATCATTGAAAAAGCGCAGGCGCGTTTGCGCCGAACTGAGGTTTGCCAGCAGGTTTCCCTTGGACTACTCGGTTGTTACTAATCCGGTTAGCCGAATGTCCTGTAATCCCTCACAAAGCACTCACCCGTTGGATGGGTCGTCATTGTGCTGTCAATCGTTGAGGCTGAAAACTAGATTCCCGAACAGCTTAGAATGTTGAGGCGATCGCCCTTTGAAAGCAGAAAACGATCGCTGTTACCTATCTGGGAAGATTTTCCCGATCGATCGCGATTTTGCAAATTAAGCGCGCTGTTTGAATGCATTACCTTAATTTTGGTGAAGCTGAAATGAGTCTG
>DATNQS010000103.1:0-3991 GCA_036703925.1 Candidatus Sericytochromatia bacterium | reverse complement strand
ACCTTGCCTTTTAGCTCACGCTGATCTTTCAGCGTCACGATTACAGTATCGGCACCATCCACTACGTGCGCGTTGGTCAAAATTAGCCCATCGTTTTTGATGATGAATCCGGAACCTGTGCCACGCTCAACGCGAGTCGATGGACCCGTTGGCACATCGCCAAAAAACTGTCGGAAAAACGGATCATTAAAGATGGCAGGGCGGCGGTTTCTGACGGTACGCGAAGAGTCAATACGCACAACAGCAGGACCCACGCGATCGACCACATTGACAACAAAGTTGGGATCGCTAGACGAAAGAATGGCGCTACTGCGGTTGGGTGTCTGGGCAAGCAACTGGGTTTGTGCTGGAGGCCGGGCTGTTTGGGCGATCGCCACCTGGGTCGAAGCCGTATTGGACGACAGCCAGTGATCACCTAGCAGCGCTGTCCCTGCTCCTAAGAGTGGCAGTAACAAGTAAGCCGCTGGCGTTTTCCAGGGAGATTTGCGTACGTTGCCTTGTTTATAAGTGGAAATCTTCATTGTTGTACTGTCCAGTCCACGAGTGTAAAACGTTAAGTCAAAGCACTGAAACCGATCGCACCTCTAGACGCTCACGTTGTTTTTAACAACTGTGAGACCAGGATGAAAGCACTGCATAGCATTATTCTTACGCTCATCCTAGCCCATTCAAAATCCAGATCAGGCGCATAACGTTGCAGTCACGCTTACTGTTTGTCCAGAGGGAACCTGCTGGTAAAACCCACCTATAAAACGCGGGCTGCTGAGGGATTAAAACGCTCAGTCATGCTAAGACTTACAAGGCAGACGCTAGAAGCGGTGCGGAGTTCCGGCGATTGCTACTCAACGCTTGCAGCTACCATCACGATGACGAAACTAGCCGGACATTTTGAGCCAACTGAAGACCTGCTGTACAGTCAGTTCTAGCGGCACTCCTGCCAGCACTGGGAGTGGGTCATCACCTTCATACAGCACCGGCTCTTGTTTGGGTAGGAAGGCAAGAATGGAGCGATCGCCGGGATCAATCAGCCAACCCAAGCTGCAACCGTGCTGAAGACAGTGCAGAATGTTCCCTGTGACGCGGTTTGAACCCTGCTCAGGCGAAAGAATCTCAATCGTCCAATCTGGCGCAATAAGAACATCATCAATCAGTTCGCCATCTTCGTTAAGCGGAATGCTGCTCCAAGCAAAAACAGCGATGTTTGACACAAGCGATCGACCTGCGAAGGTGCAGCGTAGTTCTGGAAACGCATAGGCAGTTTTTTGCAGCTCTCCCAGATGATTAATGGCGTTACACAGCTTTAAGCGTAAGCGGCTATGTTTGCCCCCTGTCATTGGCTTTTGAATGATTGTGCCATTGATGTATTCACTGGCAGGCTTTGTTTCTGGCAGTTTCAGAAAGGCTTCGAGGGTGATGGGTTGCTGGGTAGCGATCGTCATGGCTTCAATCTCATCAATAGCATCACGGTTTTTGCCAATCATCCAAACGTTGCAAGGGTGACTAAAAGGTACAAACCTCTTTGAGCCAGGTAGCTTCTTCCGGGCTGAGTGTATGGGTGAGTCTGGCAATGATCGCCTCGTTATACTGTGCCAGCCATGCCTGGTGACGCTCGTTAAGGCGATCGCGATCGATCAGGTGGTTGTCGAAGGGAATGTAGGTCAGTGGCTCAAAGCCATACCAGGTGAGTTTATTGGGATCTGGCTCTGCGTCTGTTTCTGACGTTTCGCCTGCGGGTGTTAGATCCTTGACGACATACAGATTTTCGATACGGATGCCGCCCCAGCCTGCTTTGTAAAAGCCTGGTTCAATGCTCGTCACCATACCCGGTTCCAGCGGTTCGCTGACTCGCTTGCTGATACCATTTGGACCTTCGTGCACGTTGAGAAACGCGCCCACCCCATGTCCTGTACCATGCCCGTAGTCTAGCCCTGCAAACCAGAGGGTCGATCGTGTAATGCCATCCAGTTGCGCTCCGGTGGTGCCTTTGGGAAAGCGTTGCATGGCGCAGTTAATATGCGCTTTCAGCACTTCGGTATAGCATTCCACTTGCTCTGGCGTGGGGTCGCCGACAATCAACGTGCGGGTGTCGTCTGTGGTGCCAGAGGCGTACTGTGCGCCAGAGTCTAGCAGCAAAAATTCACCGTCATGCAGCACTCGCTGAGGGTTAGGGGTGCCGTAATGGACGATCGAGCTATTGGCTCCGGCTCCGGCGATCGTGTTAAAGCTCAAGCCTTGAAAATCAGCTTCTTCCGCATAAAACTGTTCCACGGTTGCGGCAACATCGGCTTCTGTAAGCGTTTCTTGGCTGTTGAATTGATCAGAAACCCACTTTAAAGTCCGAGTCTTAGCGCGGCTTGCCTTCAGATTTGCCTGCTGCATCTGCGAGATTTCGATCGCGTTCTTGCGGGCTTTCATACCCTCAATCGGGTTGCTTCCCTCGACTATTTTGCAGGCAATCGGGGTGACAGGATCGGTAAGCAGCTCATGGGTTCCCATTGTCGTGTGCTTACGATCGATGAGTACTCGCTGGTTTGGAGCCTGGGCAACGAGCGCCTTCAGTGTCTCTCCATAGAGTTCATACGGTTGTAGCGTTACCTGTTTTTGCAAGAATGCTTGTAAGTTGAGATCAATGCGATCGAGATTGGTGAACAGGTAAGCAGCATTGGGCGTGACGATTGTATAAGCAATAAACACCGGGTTATACGGCACATCCCAGCCGCGCAGGTTGTAGAGCCACGCAATTTGATCGAGCTTGGTGATGGGCAGCACGTCTGCATTCGCTTTGTGCATCGCCTCTCTGACGCGCTTTAGCTTTTGCTCAATGGTTTCTCCCGTCAGTGCATCGGTTAGGTAAAACAATTTGGAATCAGCATAGGTTGGCAAGGGTTCTGCACTCATCCAGGGCTGTTGCAGGCGAACGCGATCGACCAGATTGCCCGCGATCGGCACTAACACGACCCCCGATGGTTCTAACTGCTTTTGAAAGTTGCGAAACTGGCTTACTGTCAGCGTAAACGGGTCAAACCCCAGGCGAAAACTGTTGCCTGCTTGCCTTGCCGCTTGCCCTAGTGCTTCTAGCGTTTCATCCAGGGTTTTCTGCCTGTCCAGCCCCAGCTTGGATACCTGCATCAACACGGGATCAGCTTCTAGATCCGCCTGTTCGTAATAGCGTGAATCGACAAACAGCCACGCCGTCTCTTGACCGACGAGCAAATCGCCAGCCGAACCCGAAAAGCCACTCAACCAGATCCGTCGCCGTTTTGCCTCTGGTAAGTACTCATTCAGATGTTCGTCAGCGGCAGGCACAAGGTAGCCATCTAACCGATGGGTGGCAAGGTGCGATCGCAGCGCCGCAAACTTCTCCTGAGTCACAGTAGACACATGAGGCAATAAATCAGCAGCAGACAAATCAGTAGGAGACATGGGCAGTGAGTGAGCGTCTAGTTCGATTTATAGCACTTATGAAGTGAGGGACGAGGAGCAAGGGGTGAGGGGATAGAGAGTTTTGAGTTTTGAGTTAATGCTGCTTCCTCTACCTTCTGCCCTCTGCCTCCTGCCTTCTGCCTCCTACTTACGAGCCAAGCTTGAACGCATCCACTATCAAGCTGTACGTGAAGCCTATCTTGAAGGCATTGAGGGAATCCAGCAGGAGCGATCGTGCCACTTCGGGTCTCCGGCGATATGCAAACAGGCTTGTTAGTTCAATTAACGCGACGACCAGCGCGGCAATAACGATGTCTACCTGCCCCCGTTGTCCTGCAACCAGAGTCAGCGCGGGTCCAACATAGTTACCGAGCAACAGGCTAATGATCAGCACCGAGAATCGTCGCCACGGGTTTTGCAGCCAACTGCCCAAGCCATCGGTCGTCCGATCCACCAAACTGTTGAGACGAGTATTTTGCATAACTTGATGGCTCTTGATTGATGGCTCCCGATCGTCAAGCGGACAGCAGCTTAAACCTAGGAGCAGCACTTACCAGTTCAACGTTTT
>DATNQS010000102.1:0-6986 GCA_036703925.1 Candidatus Sericytochromatia bacterium | reverse complement strand
AGATCAAGCAGCGAGGCATCAAAAACGGGTGTTGTTTCTGGAGGTGCGAGTTTAGGCAACGACTTAAGCGCGACCTGGTATTGCGATCGCGCCTCATTGATCGTGTCTACCAAAGCGGTGTAGTCAGCAGCGGATACGGCGATGCGATGCGATCGCAATTCGGCAAACGCTTTCTGCTGATTTGCGTCTAGTGCCGTCGGCTTTAGCTCTTGTGAGGCTCGCTTCCCTCTGCGAGTTGCTTGGTTCACAGCCATAGCAATCTCAGTCCAGTCCTGTGCCGATGCTTTTCGCAGGTAAGTTTGCACAGGGTTAGACAACGTTGCGGTTTTAGTGAAGGGAAAGCTCCCTGCTAGTTGTCTTAGTTCATTTGCCTGGTTAAGCTGCTGCTGAATCGCTTGCTCAATCTGTTGATTGATGGCTTGATCCAACATCAATACAGACGTTGCTTCTCTACGAGCGACCTTGCGCTTTTCCTCTGTTGCTTTGGCATCTTCAACTGTGACTGAGGCAGGAGCAACAATAGTTTGGGGTGCCGCTTTGCCGACATCAAGCTTCGGCGCATTGTAGAACCGATGACCGATCGCGCTAGTAATGACAACGACTGTCGCAGCTACCAGCAACGAAGAGCGAGATGCTGTACCAGAAGAAACGTTCCTGATCACGTGCCCATTTGGTTGCCCAGACGAACCGTTTGACTGCCCTGACAATGTGTGGGGCGATCGCGCCACGGGCAACGGATGCTGCTTGAAATGCTGGTCGGTGATTTGATGTAGCCGCGTCTCCCATTGCTTCCACAGTCGCCTTGCACGACGGCCCCGAGTCTCTAACGGCTGCGTCAGTCGCTGAAGCAGTTTCATAACAGCACACCATCGCCCCGTTGATGGCAGCGACTCCTGAATGGATCACGGGACTGAACGAGAACGGTTAGCATAGCCCTTTCATTATAGAAAGTCGTTTCACCTTTCGATTTGCTTTGTGAGCTTGACCTTAGAGGTGCGATCGACTACGCCTTCAGGAAGCAAGCTACCCCTTCACAGCTTCACCCATCAACAAAGAACTTACCCATGATCGCCCTTCGAACGAGGACGAATGACACCAGGAGCTGCGATCGCGGCGACACCCATTCGCTCTGCTGGAGCGTAAACACCCGACCAAGCAGCAAACAAATGGGCTGCTAATTCATGCAACGCTGTATCTGTTATGCCCCACAAGTGCGAGTCGGTAGTCAGCCATGCCAACGGTAGCCCACCGATACCTTGGTAAGCCCCCCCAAGGGCACCCGTCAATGCAGCTATCACTGGAGCAGCTTCCCCACAACGTGCTGCTCGTAGAAGCGCCAACCGCAGATCGTAAGGCGTGCTGAGAAAACAGTAAAAAGCAAGTGCGATCGCCTCGTTGCCCGTTTGCTGCTGCCCTACCTGTATTTGATTGATCGCAGTGTAGAGTCCAGCACCCTGTTTCACAAGGGTTTGAGTTTGTTCCAGTGTGCCAATCAACTCTGGTAAGGGAGTGGATTGGCTGGCAGTACTCTGTTTGAGGTAAGTAACAATTTGAGGCAGCAGCGTTTGTGGTTCCAAACAATCTCGCAGCGCTTGTGCGATCGCATACCCGGCTGCCAGCAGACCAGCCTCTACGTCTGGGAAGCAATGCCAAAGCTTGACCGTTTGTAGCAGGCGTTGTTGCTGTCTGTTTTGGTCGTCATGAAAGAACAGGGCGAGGGGGAGTGTGGCGATCGTCAATTCTGCCGCGATCGTTTCAGGCAGCACACCACCCGATCGAATTCTCGTTGCAACACCAGTTTCAGCCTCACTGATGCCAAACTCTTTGCCGATCGCTACCAGCGCACGCTCATGCCAGCCGCCAGGATTAACCAGGGTACGGGTACAACTAATTGCCATCCTGCCGCCTAACGACGGTTGGCTGGATAAAGCACTTCCATGCCCAAGACCAGGATGCCAGTGAGTAAGGCTAGCTGCTAGCCATGCCACCGGTTCTGAGCCATCTGTTCTATTTTTGGCGATGGCTTGCCGCGATCGACTGTACGCTCCCAACTCATAACCCAACGCCGCTGCCAAAAAAGTACCCTGAAAGCGGCTTAATAGTGAATAGCGCATCGATCGTCGATCGCTCCTGTTACGTGTTCATCAAATCAGTAAAGAGATTTAAGAAATTTTCTCGTTGCATTCATCCCGTCTCACCTATAGTAGCTCTAGGGTCAATTTACTGGAATGAAACCGCTACGATTAGCGTCTTCTTCTGCGAAGTACTACGATTAGCGTCTTCTTCTGAAGTACCTGGACATGAAAAATTAATTACTTTGTGTAACTTTCGACTGTCGCTGCTTCTCTTTTCCAGGAGGACAATAGGGGCTGTCTTTCACTGGGTGTGGCTTCTCACCCAACCGCGATCGACTTAACTGCTATATAAAGGACTCCAGCAATGGGTAGTGATGTAAGAGCGTATGCAGCTAAGACTCAAACAATTAATTTTTGGCTGGTACGTCGAGCCACGTTAAGCCTACTTAGCATGAGCTGGCTAACCGTCGCCCTGCTTTCCCTTACGTCAGCAACCGCGTTGAGCCAGATAACCTCCAGTCAAATAACCGTAAGCCAGACAACAGGTGCCGCCACGCCTGAAGCGTCTGGAACCACGTTGCTGCGTCCAACCTTAAAGCCTGGTAGCCGCGGCTCTGAAGTGACCGAACTACAAGCAACCTTAAAACTGTTGGGCTATTACGGTGGCACAGTCAATGGAGTCTATGGACAGACTACCGTTTCGGCTGTTTCTCAGTTTCAACAAGCCGCTGGCTTAAATGCAGATGGTATTACGGGGCCAGCAACGTGGAATCGACTCTTTCCAGACGCAGTGGAGACAGCGGGTGCTGCCCGCATTGCCCCGGCTTCAACTGCCAATAACGTCTCGCCATTGCCAGCAACTAGCGGAGCAGCCTCCTTTCCAACACCTTCAGGGGTTAGCCCTGCACCCGCTAGTGTGACTCCTGCTGCCAGCCCTCGACCCGCTGTAAATCCGGCCTCTGGCACCCCGGCACCCAAGCCTAATCAACCTGCTAGAACGCGCCCAGTAGCGGCAAATACATCCACTCCCAGTACAGCTACCCCTGAGACTGTTGCGTTGCCAGTTTTGAGACAAGGCATGAAGGGTTCAGCAGTCGTTGCGCTACAGGAACGGCTACGATCGCTAGGTGTTCTCAAAGGCACTGCCGATGGGGTCTTTGGTGCCGAAACGTTAGCAGCCGTAAAAACTGCACAGCGTCGCTTTAAACTTGCTCCTGATGGCGTTGTCGGTACAGGCACTTGGAGCGCACTACTGCGGTAATTGCTGCTAACCACCCGGATCAAGCTGAAGATTCAGTAAATTTCGTGTCGTTAAGATCGTTATTTTCTCTATAAGCTAAAGGTGGCAATTGCAAACATTCCGTTATTCACGGATTTTTATGAGCAACAGTTAACAAAGGCAGCCCCTGTAAGCGCGTGTGGATTGTCTTGAGTTGCATCCGTTTCGTAGGGTATACAACGCGTTTTTAGTAAGCCTTTCTTAAAAAATTTTATGGTTGAGCGTAGACAAGCGGTAGTAGCTTATGGCTTAACTCGAGGCAATTTGCTAAACCGAATGACGAATCGCATTCGGCAAACGTTGGAATTGCAAGAGATTCTCGCGGCGACAGTGGCTGAAGTGCAGTCGTTCTTGGGTACCGATCGTGTCAAGATCTATCGGTTTCAGCCTGACGGAACGGGTCAAGTCATTGCCGAAGCAACGCGACCAGACCGCTTACCCTCTCTGCTGGGCTTGCACTTTCCAGCGGATGACATTCCGCCTTACGCACGCGAACTGTTTATTAAGGCACGGCAGCGTTCCATTATTGATATTCCGTCGCAGCGCATTACACTTAGCCGTTTAGAGCAACCACGCACAACGGGCGACCTTACAGTGGATGATATCCAAAATTTTCCACTTGAAGATATTCTGTCTCGATCGGTTGATCCCTGCCACGTTGAGTATCTGACGGCAATGGGCGTGCAGTCATCACTGGTAATCCCAATTTTTCACCGTCAGGATCTTTGGGGGCTGCTAGTGTCACACCATGCAACCCCAAAGCGCTTCTCCGAAAAGCGGCTCCAGACTGTGCAACTGGTGGCAGATCATGTCTCGATCGCGATCGCGCAATCCCAACTGCTGACCAACACTCGTGCTAAAGCCAGCCGTGAAGCCGTCATCAACCAAATTTCTACCCTGCTGCACTCTCCCATGCCAAGCTACGAAGTGCTACAGCTTGTTTTGGAGCAGGCTGTTAAAGTCAACGAGTGTGCAGCTGGTCGCCTTTATGTAGCAGACAATGAGGCAGATGCGACCTCCCAGCTTTACATAACAGGACCGCAGCCAGAAAGCGCCAATCGTGAACAACCGTTAGAGACCACACCTTTCTGGCAGCAATTATTAGTTCCTGGCACCCAACCGAACCGCCAAGCAGAACGGCTCCCTGCTGAACTGACAGAGCCAAGTTTAACTGGTTACAACCAGGATTGGACGGCTGTAAAAACCTCTGGCGACAATCAGCCGCATGCAGTAGCCGATATCTATCAGGAGCCTCTACTAGAAACAGTTTTGCCTGCTTTTAGTGAGACGCAGATTCGTGGTCTCTTGGTCATGCCGCTGCGCTATGGCGAGTTGCCACTGGGATGCTTAACCCTCTTTCGCAATGAAATAGACACCAATATTCTCTGGGCTGGTAGATTTGACTCGGATGAACGCAACCAGCGAGTGCGGCAATCGTTTGAAGTCTGGCAAGAACTTAAGCAGCATCAGGTGCAACCGTGGACAGCAGGCGAAATCGAACTGGTGCGATCGCTGGGCACTCATTTAGCCATGGCAATCATGCAAAATCGGCTCTACCGCTGTGAACGAGAGCAGCGCATCCTCGTAGAAATGCGGAACCGCGAACTCAATATCGCACGCACATCAGCAGAAGAAGCGAGCCGACTCAAGTCAGATTTTCTTTCCTCCACCAGTCATGAGCTACGCACTCCCCTTGCCTCCACGCTGAACTATCTTGAGCTACTTAAGGAAGGCTTGTATGACAACGAGGAAGAACTGCATGAATATATCAATGTTGCCTACCAGTCGGCAGAAAATTTAGTTGACATCATTAATGACATTCTTGATATTGCCAAGATTGAAGCAGGGAGAATGCACATCCAGTGGGAAACTGTCAATCTGCGAGAGCTTTTACAGCATCAAGAACGTCTTTTCAAACCAGAGAGCCGCCAAAAAGGTATTTCGCTGGTGATTGATTGTCAGGTTGAGTATGTTCAAGCCGATCTGGTCAAATTAAGGCAAGTTTTGACAAATCTGCTGGCAAATGCATTTAAGTTTACCAATGTAGGCGAGGTGCGTCTTTACGTGAAACGATGCATCCAAACTATAAACCAGTCATCGCAGTCAGTGATTGAGTTCGCTGTCACCGATACGGGTATTGGCATCGATCGTGAAGATGCTAACTCACTGTTTGAACCCTTTGTGCAGGCAGACGGCTCAATCAAACGGCGCTATGGGGGCACCGGTTTGGGTCTAACGATTTGCAAGCGCTTGGTGGAGTTGCTGGAGGGGCAGATTTGGCTTGACAGTCCTGGGAAAGGAAAGGGTACAACGATCACCTTTACGTTGCCCGATCGCCCGCTTTAACCAAGCTGAACCATTTGCCCAGCAATTTGTCGCTTGGAGATAGGAGGGAAAAGCGCCAAAAAGCTTGAATGAGAGCCTTTTTTATAGCTGACGACTGACGGTCAAAAGGTGGGCAAGGCGCTGAGCATAAAATATTTATGCATCCTCCGGCTGCCGTCCCTAGCAAGGTAGGCTACAGAGAAGATCTTGAATGATGTACGGCTACTTACCAGAGCCAAACGATAGGAAAAGCGATGTCTAGTTGGAACGTGCTTTTGGTGGACGATGATGTCCTGCTGGCAAAAGGAACTGCCAAATTGATTCAGCGATTGGGGGGACATCAAGTCACCATTAGCGATGATCCAGCCGACATTGTTTTGCGCTGTCGATCGCAGCCCATTGATATTGTGCTGATGGATGTCAATCTACCTGGAGCCGAGTGGGAAGGGCAAGCTGTCAGCGGTGCTGACCTGGCGCACGTCCTGAAAAACCATTCTCTCACTGCTCATCTACCCATTATTTTAGTCACTGCCTACGCCATGATGGATGAGCGTCAGGCATTGCTGGAGCGATCGCAAGCCGATGCCCTCTGCGCCAAACCCATTACCAATTACAAGTCCTTGTTGGAACTGATTGATCGCCTTTGTACAGGCAGCGATTGCTTGAAGGATGAAGGATAAAAGTTTGAGTTTTGATTTGTTTCCTCGCTCCTCTGCCTTCTGCCCTCTGCCTTTTACCTTTCCTCAGGTGTTTCAATCCATACCGTTACTGATGCAACAGCAACTAGCATTTCGTCGTTTTTGTCATTAAGTGACGCGATCGCACGCCCCTGAACCACCATGCCACCTGCTTCTACCTTAAGCGTCTTACGTCCGAAGGGCAGCACTGCCAGCACCTCTGCTTCGCGTACCTGGTCGGGATACGGCACTGCCACCTGCACTTCGACAATCATCTGGTCAGGATTGCTCAACCCAGCCACTTCCCAGATACCAGGGAGCGCATTGTGGGCGATCGCATTTCGTACTGCACGAGCCGCCGCTACAGTCGGTTCCTGACCGTGCTGATCAACTCCCATCCCCATCTCAATCACAAAGCGTTTGCGCAACATAAAACCATCAGTAAATTAAGCGTGAATTAACCATACGTCAATAAAGACACGAGGCGAAGAGAGTTGTTAGGGGCTTCAGTTCTCAACAAAGCGTTAGTGTAAGACTGCTGTAGAACCTTCAGTGACAGGTTTGTTGTCTTGGTAGAAGGGTTGGGCACTCTACTTAAGTGCTTGTCATTTAGCATAAGCCCTCAAAATA
>DATNQS010000101.1:0-1978 GCA_036703925.1 Candidatus Sericytochromatia bacterium | reverse complement strand
GTACTGCTGGATCAACTCGATCGCGATGAGCTGCGCGTACCAATTTTTCAGCCATTCTCGACCTATCCACCCTCCGATCGCGACATTGCTTTCTTCGTTTCCACTCAGGTATCGGTTGCTGAAATTGAACGCACTATTACCAAAGCAGGCGGCACGCTTCTAGAGTCGATTGACCTGTTTGATGAGTATCGCGGCGAAAATGTGCCCACCGGACAGCGCAGTCTCGCGTTTCGGTTGCTGTATCGGGCGAGCGATCGCACCCTCCAAGATAACGACATTGACCCCGTACACCAACAAGTCCGAGAAGCATTGGTCGATAAATTTCGCGTTGACCTGAGAAGCTAGCAGGAACAATTAGGAGTTTTGAGTGCTTAGTTTTAAGTTCAGTTCAAAGCTCCTAACTCGTAATGCAAAACTCATTACTCAAAACTATACCGATTCAATCTATGACAAAGTATGTTCTCTGGGGCAGCTATGCTGATGATGTGTTGGAAAAACGTGCCCCTCATCGTCAGGCGCATTTAGATGGTCTTGCACAGCAGAAAGAAGCCGGTGTCTTGGTAACGATCGGCCCCACAAAAGACCTGACCAAAGTCTTCGGCATCTATGAAGCGGAGAGTGAAGCGATCGTGCGTGAACTGATTGAAGCCGATCCCTACTGGCAGAATGGAGTCTGGACTGAGTACGACGTCAAAGAATGGATTCAAGCACTTTGAGCGAGAAACGAAATTTTGCCCCTGAAGAAGCAATGGGCATGGGCATTGATTGAGCCAACCGCACTTTTCCACACGCTCGATGCCATGTCTAGGCGCTAACAAGGAAGATGTTGCTAACCGTAGTTTGAATGGATGATACCAACCATGCAGACTCTTAAACTGCCCTCTGGACAAGCCATGCCTGTTCTCGGTATGGGCACCTGGCAGATGGGGGAAAGTACCAGGAATCGCCAGCATGAGATTGCTGCCCTTCGTCACGGACTCGATTTGGGGCTATCGCTGATTGACACTGCCGAGATGTATGGAGAAGGTGGTGCAGAGACAGTCATTGCTGAAGCGATTAGCAAGCGTCGCTCCGAGGTCTTTCTAGTCAGCAAAGTCTACCCTCACAATGCTTCTAGGCAAGGGACGATCGCTGCCTGTGAACGGAGCCTCAAACGCTTAAACACGGATTATCTCGATCTCTACCTGTTGCACTGGCGCGGCTCGGTGCCCTTGACAGAGACCCTGGCTGCTTTTCAAACGTTGCAACAAGCAGGCAAAATCCGTGCTTACGGTGTCAGCAACTTTGATGGCAAAGATATGGAGGAAGTTAGCCAACTCAAAGGTGGGAGCAGCATTGCCACTAATCAAGTGCTCTATAACCTGATGCGGCGAGGCATTGAGTGGAACCTACTACCCTGGTGCCGACAGCACGATCTGCCTATCATGGCATATTCTCCGATCGAGCAAGGGCGTTTACGCAACGACCAGACGCTTATGGCAATGGCTCAAGCGCGTGGAGTGACGACGGCTCAAGTGGCGATCGCCTGGTTGTTGCATCAAGAGGATGTCATCGTGATTCCTAAAGCCAGCTGTATCGAGCATATAGAGCAAAATTACGCTGCTTTGGAGCTGAAATTGAGTGCCGAAGAACTAGCAACGCTGGAGGCAGCCTTTCCCCCACCTGCAAAACCCGTGCCTCTAGAAATGCTTTAAGGGTCAACTGTAGCTTTAGCCGCAAAGGAAAACTCGTTTGCTAAAGTCCACGGTCCACCCTGATAGTACCAAAGCAGCAACCCTTCTCCATCGCCTTGCAGGGGCTGCCATTGCTCTAGCAATTGCCCGTACACTCGTCGGGCTTCTGGTGCTGCCACTTTATTTTGAATGGTGATGTGTGGGCGGTAGCCTTGCCGATCCTGCGCGCTTAACCAGTCACTCCAACTTGCTGCCAGGGTTTGCCGTAACTGCACAAGCTCAGGAGAGACAAGCTCGATCGCCAT
>DATNQS010000100.1:0-2216 GCA_036703925.1 Candidatus Sericytochromatia bacterium | reverse complement strand
CAGCAAGACTATCTTGCGTGCGAAATTGCGTTTGGCTTGTGTCAATCCGGTCAAGTTCCATGGGAAATTCAGCGATCGACGATTCCTTGGCGTGAAGGCTCTGCCCTATGGTCTGTCTCCGACTTAGCAATCGATTTAGAGGAGCGACGGGTTCTGCAAACCGTTCCTCAGGGCAATACCGCTAGGGTTCAACAGTGGAAAATTCAAGAATGGGGCACAGGTAGGGCGTTCCAAGCTTAGCTAGGCAGGGTTCCATTGACTCTGCTAGAAATCAGCTCAAAGCTTGAACCATTAAGCAGCGACTCATCTAGCAGCTTTTACAGGCTAGCCGTGCGATCGAGCCGAAACTTACCCTAGTCTGGCTGCACCAATTTCAGGTTCACTTAGTTGCTGTACGATCGCAGCTTCCATAAACGCTATATGAAGGTTGATGCGTGTCAGATTTCTAGATTTGACACGCATCAACCTCAACCTTGACATACCTGCTAAAGGAAGGCAATTGCCCACCCACTCCGGAGGCAAGCAATCTTGATGCATATCAATTTTTGCTTTTTATCTTACTGATTTGACACGCATCGAACTTAACCTGATTTGAAAGACCAATCTACTCTGGCAATTCCAGCCCTAACTCTGCTGCCTTTACCGCCAATCGATCGAGCTGCACTCGCACTCGCTGCAATTTCCGTTGTGCCTGCCACAATCGTTGCCTCGCGCGATCGCTGCTCTAGCTGGAGTCACCTCATTCGTTTTGAGATAATGTGCTTTTTGGCCTTTGACGCGCAGGCGATACTGAATAGAGGGCTGTCCCCGTACTGTACTTCCACCAGGCTTAGAAGAATCCACACGAGCATCAAACAGCATTTCTCCCTCAGCTTGATTGGCAGCAACTTCTGCCTCTAAAGCTAGCAACTTTGCTTTGAGAGCACATTTCTAAATAAAAAATAAAGTCAATGGAGGTTGCAGAGCAATCAGAACAAGATCGAGAAGTTGTTTGTTGAGCGATGGGAACCATGGTTCCAACCCTGAAACCTCGTAGCTTTCGTCGTGCCACTGAACGTGCTGCTCAACGCTACAGTAGTGACTTAAGTGATCAAGAGTGGGAGGTGATTCGCCCCCTCCTACCGCCCCCAACTAGTGGACGAGGACGTAAACCGGAGGTGGATGAACGGGAAATCCTCAATGCTATCTTCTACCAAATTCGCAACGGGTGTATCTGGAGCGACTTGCCTAAAGATTTACCTGCCTGGCAAACGGTGTACAAATACTTCCGTCGCTGGCAGCGCAAAGGCATCTGGCAACAGATTCATGACCAACTGCGTCGAGAGGTTCGCCGATGCGTAGGCAAACAGCCCAACGCCACTGCTGGCAATATTGATAGTCAGTCGGTGAAGACGACAGAGAAAAGGGGGAGGTCTACGGCTTTGATGGCGGCAAACTCATCAAAGGACGCAAGCGATTTATCCTGGTAGACACCCTGGGACCATTGATCTCAGTGGTTGTCATCAATGCCAATTGCTCAGAGCAACGAGGTGGAGCCATTGTGGTGCATGAAATGAATGCAGTTCAAGCTAAGGCATTGCAGTTGATTTGGGTTGATCAGGGCTATCAAGGCAACAATTTTGCCCGAGTCGTTGAGCAACTGTGTGGAGCGAAAGTCGAGGTTGTGAAGCACTTGTTTTGGGTTTAGCTCCTCTAAGGATGCAGAGTCCAACTACCTGTGGAAGTTGTTATGGCTCTGGTTTATGGGCTTGTGCGATGCAGTAAACAGGGAATCTATGCTCCTACGTTGGTGTGGATGATGAAAGCTTCCTCTGAAAGGTGTAGCGTGGTGTAGAACTCCAGTTTGAGGCAGCAGCTAGAACTGAAGGTAGCTCCATTGCTCTAGCTTCAGCAGGTAATTCAGGGACATAACAAAGCGCTACGAGAAAATGAAGGGGAGGGCAGCGAGTGCCTTCCCCTGCTTGTTTGCGGTTGTTTTCGGTATGGTCAGAAATTTTACCGCACCGAAAATAACCATATTGTTTTGCCCAAAGCTTTAGGCAAATTGGGAACAATTGAATCAGACAAATCTGGGAGAGAATGAGCGATGCAGCGTCTAATGACCTAGCTTCCATTGCTGGCGATCGCAGCGATTGTGCGTGATGAAGCCTTGGCAACCCTTTTCTCAGGCTCAAGACGCGACGCCTCAAACACGACAGGCCCGCAACCAGGGGCAG
>DATNQS010000099.1:0-3330 GCA_036703925.1 Candidatus Sericytochromatia bacterium | reverse complement strand
TCCTCTGTCATCAGGTAATGCATCTCTGGGATGACCGATGTAGTGTGGAGTGAGCCATCAGAGATTTTAGCGGATGAGAATCCAGTAGAGTGTGACTGCATGATAAACGACTCGACGTTGATTGCTGTATGCCTTGGGTCTATACTGCCTCTTTAGTCCTCATGCTTTCACCGGGGTTTTACGGATCTCTCAAAAAGTTTATCGGATATTAATTCAGTGTATAAGGATAGCTTCCTATAAGTGAAAGCTACGCTCGACGAGTAATAAAGGCTCTGAATAACCAACACAGCTATTACGCTACGCAATGAAGAGGCAAAAACGCTTAACATTCTTTAACATAGTACTACTATAGAGCCTAGACTGCCATTGCTCTGTGATGATGAATCTCCTTATACGCCAGATTTATTGGCACAAAGCGCCTGGTAACCCCGGTGTAAAGCTAACGCAGGGAAGGCTTTTACAGCGCTCACGACATGATTCAAGCGGCAAGGCGATCGCCCTAAATTTGTCTTGATTAGGTTTTAGACCAAATCAGCAGCGGTGAAAAGGCATTAACTTTGGTTGCCGTTAGAGACTGAGATGTTTACGTATGAAGCGGCGAACTGCTGTATGTCATACCAGACATAGATGAAATCTGAGTTCTCTAGCTCATATTCTATGGTTTCTAGGGTCATAGCCCATTTTTAGACTGCACACACGTTGACGACCACAAGGAGCAAGAGCATGAAAGCATTTGTCGCTGGAGCTACGGGGCAGACAGGACAACGCATTGTTAAAGAGCTGGTAGCGCGAGGTATCTCAGTGCGTGCTCTGGTGCGTGATTTAACCACTGCCCGCTCCATCTTGCCAACAGAAGCCGAATTGGTCGTGGGTGATGTTTTAGACTCTACAACCTTAGCCAGTGCTATAGGGGACAGCACGGTTGTTCTTTGCGCCACTGGAGCAAAACCAGGGTTTGACCCAACTGCCCCGTACAAAGTTGACTATGAAGGCACAAAAAATTTAGTCGAGGCTGCCAAGCAAAAGCATATCGAGCAGTTTGTGTTTGTTTCTTCTCTCTGTACATCAAAACTGCTGCATCCCTTGAACCTCTTTTTCCTCATTTTGGTTTGGAAGAAACAGGCAGAGGAATATCTACAAAAAAGCGGCTTAACTTACACGATCGTCCGTCCCGGCGGGTTAAAGAATGAAGACAACACGGATGCCGTCGTGATGTCCTCTGCCGACACCCTGTTTGATGGCAGCATTCCCCGCACCAAAGTCGCTAAGACCTGTGTGGAGGCACTTTTCTCACCGTCTGCACACAACAAAATTGTTGAGATTGTGGCTAAAGCGGATGCACCTGCTAAGAGTTTTGATGACCTGTTTGTGGGCGTTAGTTAAGCCCATTGTCTGGGCTGATGGCAGTCTCGAACAATAGGCTCACTAACAAGCAAAAACTAGCAACGAGCCGCTAGTACGCTCCTATTGGTGCTATTTCTACCGATGTTGCTTCTAAAACAGGTATTAACTTCAACCCAAATTCGGTTTCAAAGCTACCTTTTTTGTAGTTGAGGCTCCAGAGTTCTAGGGCGCAATCATCATCGGGCTTCGTTGGCTGGATCAGCAGCCAGAATTCCTGAGCTTCGGGATGGGGTTGGCAGACGGCACGTTTAATGGCACCAATCTGGCGACGATCGAGCGCGACAGCAAGACGCAGCAAGGCGCTAAGTTGATCAACCACGCGACGATATCGTTTGCTGGTCAGATTGCGATAGCTTTCGTGCTTTTTCTTGGGCGCACTTCTGCGGTGATAGCGAGCAAGGTTGGCGATCGTCTCAATTTCGGTTTCGGTATAGCCAAGCAGGTCACTATTGCGAACCAGATAGTAGGAGTGTTTGTGATGAGAGGAGTGGCTGACGTGATGCCCACAGTTGTGCAGAATAGCGGCTGCCCACAGCAGTTCCCGTTCTTCTTGCCCCCAACTGTGCAGGCTGCCCTGAGTTTGGTCGAATAGGCTCAACGCAAAGTCTGCTACCTGTTCACCGTAGTCTAGCTTCACCTGGTATTTGATAGCAGTTTCGAGCACGCTGCGCTGGCGAACAGAGCCTTGATAGCGCAGGCGATCTTCGATTAATCCGTGGGTCAGCATCCAATCGACGACGACACCTTCTCGCAACGATCGCTCACAAATGACGATCGACTCCATTCCCAACAGCGCCATCGCTTCCTGAAGAATGAGTGCCCCTGCCAGGATAATTTCGGCACGGCGCTCATTGATGCCGGGAATTTCAGCCCGCTCTGCAACCGATAGACGACGCAAGCGATCGACAATCTCTCGTAAGTCTCTAAGGCTGAACTCATAGCCATTCAGGGGCGATGGCACGGCACCCGTTTTTTCGCGGGCATGGATCATTGCCAGGGTTTCGATCGTGCCAGATGTGCCGACAAGCCGAGGACGTTCACCGGCTTCTAGACCAGCTTGCAGTTCTTCGACCGGACGTTCTAGCATCCCGCGAATGTACGCTTGGAGCGACTGAAACTCGCTGTTGCTAATTGGGTCAGTGGTGATCTGTTCAGCCGTAAGACGCACTGCACCAATTTTAGTACTGCTGAGGGTGCGGGGTTCGTGCCCGTCGCCCAGAATCAACTCAGTCGAGCCACCGCCAATATCAATAATGGCATGAGGTTGACCGCTAAACTCCATGCCCGACAGCACGCCCAGATAGATCCGACGCGCTTCTTCAGGACCTGAAATGAGGTTGATCCACAGCCCTAATTCGGCTTCGATCTGCTGCAAAAAGCTGCGCCCGTTGGGTGCTTCACGCATAGCACTGGTAGCGACCGCGATCGTTTGCTCGGCGTTCAGGCTTTTGGAGATCTCCTGACAGCGCTTAAGGGCATCCATTGCCCGTGCCATTGCAGCGTCAGTGAGATTGCCTGTTTGCTTGTCACGAGCACCCAGTCGTACGGTTGTTTTCTCGCGCGCAATAATCGTAAACGCAGGTAGAGCAGGCTGAATGCGTACTACAACCATGTGAATGGAATTTGTACCCACATCGATCGCAGCGAGAATACGCTCATGCTGGGCATTCATGGCAGAAAGACTCACCAATTGTTGCTTGATCTTATGAACTGAGCTAACCATCTTGATATATCCAATGACTCAATCAACCAGACTGAAAGGATTGATCTAACAATCTCTTTTGATTTGTGAACAGTACCCTGTAGTCGCTTTCAGCCTTGAGCCTCTCTTGAGCCTAGTGTCTGACCACTGACCGCTTCAAAAGCGGCGTACTATGCATAAATGTTTAAAGACTGCTATGTACACTAATTTGTCTACACTTTGTA
>DATNQS010000098.1:0-4801 GCA_036703925.1 Candidatus Sericytochromatia bacterium | reverse complement strand
AGCGAGAATAAGTAATCGGTTGCAGAATTTGTTTCTAGTCTTGACGGGTTTTTCGCGTTTTGTATTGGCAGGCTTCTCTCCGAAATCTCACTCTCTACGAACTTTTGATTTTGGAGCCAATCTATGTCGATTTATGTAGGCAACCTTTCCTATGATGTTGCGGAAGCTGACCTAAGCTCTGTTTTTGCAGAGTATGGTTCAGTAAAAAGAGTTCAGCTTCCCACCGATCGTGAGACAGGTCGTCCACGTGGTTTTGGGTTTGTTGAAATGGGTACGGACGCTGAAGAAGCGGCTGCTATCGAAGCACTTGATGGTGCTGAGTGGATGGGTCGCGATCTTAAGGTTAACAAGGCCAAACCCCGTGAAGACAGAGGTTCGTCCTTTGGCGGCGGTGGCGGTGGTCGCCGGAACAACAATTTTTCCCGCAGCTAGTTGATTGCTGGAGATTGAGTGTACTTGATTCAGGCATTTGAATGTAGGTTAGCAAGTAGCACTTAGGTGTAATTAAAGACTTAGAACTGGAAGGACGATAGTGCTTATATTGAGCAGTTCGTTTGAACTTCTGGTTCTTGATAGTCTATTTGAAGGGTTCAGGCGATCGCGCTTGAACCTTTTCGTTTGGGTTTCTTTAGAGTCCGCGTTTTAGAACACATCAATCAGCGATTGATGCGCCACTGAGAAGATGGGGTACACCAATCACATCTATACTATTGGGCTATGCCACTGACTGAGCCAATGCTACCCGTCGAGCGCCTGCCGCCACCGCTATCTCAGGGGCTTGCCTTAACGGCCCTGGCTCCCATGCAAGATGTAACAGATATACACTTTATGGGTGTAATCGCTCACTATGGCAGTCCCGATTACTTCTTTACGGAGTATTTTCGTGTCCATAACAGTTCGGGGCTGCATAAACATATTCTGCGATCGATTACAGAAAACGCTACTGGTCGCCCAGTCTTTGCTCAACTCATCGGCGAGAGTGTTGACGATCTGGCACGTATTGCCCTTGCCTTAAGCCACTATCCAGTTGCGGGCATCGATCTTAATTTGGGCTGTCCTGCTCCAAGAATTTATCGCAAAAACGTAGGGGGCGGGCTGTTGCGCGATCCTGACATGATTGATCGCATCCTTGGTGCGCTGCGGGATGCAGTCAAAGGGCGGCTGACCGTTAAGATGCGCCTTGGTTTTGATAACACCGCTCACTTCGATCGCATCCTTGACTTAATCAATCGGCACCACATTGATCTGCTGAGTTTGCATGGTCGTACTGTTAAGGAGATGTACCACAGCGATGTGCATTACGATCTCATTGCCCATGCAGTTCAGCGAGTGCACTGTCCAGTTTTAGCTAACGGTAATGTGACGTCTGCGATCGCGGCTGGTGCAGTTTTAACCCAAACGGGTGCAGCCGGAGTGATGATCGGTCGTGCAGCGATCCGCAACCCGTGGATTTTTCAGCAAACCCGCCAGTACTTGAGTGGTCAACCCGTGACGATTGTCACATTGGTGTCAGTGCGCGACTATATTGAACGTCTCCGTCAAGCGGCAACCGCAGCAACGATACCGGAGCATGCCCGTATAAGCCACATGAAGATGTATCTAAACTACATTGGTCAGAGTGTCGATGCAGCCGGTGCCTTCCTGAGCGAGATGCGTCATGCTCACACGGAAGCCGAACTGTTTGGTACCTGCGATCGCTATTTGTTGAGCGACCCAGATCAGCCCTTTGCTTTAGAGCCTTACCCTGGACTTGTAGCTCGTCCGCGTGCTGAAACTGCTCACGCAGCGATCGCCTAATAATTACGTCCTGTAAACCTAGTGTGTAAGGCTGACTGATAGCCGCGATCGCGCCGTGATGCCAAGTAGCAGCAGGCTCATTTTGCTCCGTTTAGCTAGAAGTGACTAAGTTGGAAACACAATCTAAGGAATATGGCTGGATGCAGGAAACACCTTTCTTACCTGAGCCTACGGTCTGTTGGTGATTCGCGTTAAAGTGAAGGGACGCTTGTCTTTAAACACTCGCATTCAAATTGATCCAAGAACGTTTAGCTGCGCCCAAAACAAAGCAGCAGTGATAGGATCTTTCTAGTATTTACGCAATTCCGACTGGCTTACTGGAAAAACAACCAGTGCTCAAAGCCGCACTACTTTGTCTTTGACTTATTCTTGCCGCCCTCCTGATGGTTAACACTCAAACTCCTGCCACTGTTCGCAAACCCTCTAAAGTTGAAGGTCTTAAAGACCGTAGTAATTTTCTGCGCGAGCCTGTTGCGTCTGAACTGCTGCTAGACACGACGCATTTTACTGAGGACGCGATCCAAATTCTGAAATTCCACGGGTCTTATCAGCAAGACAACCGGGATAATCGCCTTAAAGGGCAGGAAAAAGATTACCAGATGATGCTGCGGACACGTAGCCCTGGTGGATATATTCCGCCAGAACTGTATCTGACGCTCGATCGCCTAGCCGATGAGTACGGCAATCATACGCTACGGGCGACCACGCGCCAGGGCTTTCAGTTGCATGGCATCCTTAAGCGGAATTTGAAGGCAACGATCGCCGCGATCGTTAACAGTATGGGATCAACGCTGGGGGCTTGTGGCGACCTTAACCGCAACGTAATGGCTCCTGCTGCACCGTATCGGAACAAACCAGAGTACGAGTACGCTCGCGAGTATGCCAACAATATTGCCGACCTGTTAACCCCTCAAACAGGAGCCTATTACGAAATTTGGCTGGATGGTGAGAAGGCAATTTCGGCAGAAGAAAACCCAGAAGTGATTGCGGCTCGTCAGCGCAACGGCAATGGCACTATTTTCCATGAGCCAGAAGAACCGCTGTACGGCAAGCACTATATGCCCCGTAAGTTTAAGATCAGCGTCACTGTACCGGGTGACAACTCGGTTGACCTATACTCGCAGGATGTCAGCCTGGTGGTGCTGACCAACCAACAAGGTGAACTGGAAGGGTTTAACGTTTTTGTGGGCGGTGGCTTAGGACGTACGCATAACAAAGAAGAAACCTTTCCTCGTATTGCTGATCCGATCGGTTATGTTGCCAAAGCCGATGTGTATGACTTGATGAAGGCAATTTTGGCAACCCAGCGCGACTATGGCGATCGTAGCGATCGTCGTCATGCCCGGATGAAGTACCTGATCGAAGACTGGGGAGTTGATCGCTTCCGCGAGAAGGTCGAAGGTTACTTTGGTAAGCCGATCGAACCGTTCAAGCCGTTGCCTGAGTTTAAGTATTTCGACTTTCTCGGTTGGCATGAACAGGGTGACGGCAAGCTCTTTGTTGGCATCTCCATTCAAAATGGGCGCGTGAAGGATGACGAGTCGCTACAGCTTAAAACAGCGCTACGAGAGCTAGTGCAGACTTTCAACTTGCCTATGCTGTTGACGCCGAGCCAGGATGCGATTCTTTACGACATCAACCCAGTCCAGAAGGCTCAAATTCAGGCAGTTCTGACGCGTTGTGGCATCAAGAGTGAGACAGAAATTGATCCATTAGTGCGTTACTCAATGGCGTGCCCTGCTCTGCCCACGTGCGGACTGGCTACAGCCGAATCGGAACGAGCGATCCCCGGTATTCTCGATCGCATTCGTGCCCTGTTAAACAAAGTTGGACTGGAGCAGGAGCATTTCATCATTCGGATGACGGGATGCCCGAATGGGTGTGCCCGCCCTTATCTGGCAGAACTCGGGTTTGTTGGCAACGGTCCCGATACCTACCAGATCTGGCTCGGCGCAGCGCCTAATCAGACACGGCTGGCGCAGGTGTATCTAGAGAAGCTCCACATCAACGAGCTGGAGACAGTGTTTGAGCCGATTTTCGTCTACTTCAAGCAGTCTCGCCTACCAGATGAAAGCTTTGGGGATTTCTGCGATCGCGTCAGTCTCGCCTCCATTCACCAATATGTTGCTCAGTATCAGCCCGAAAGCATTGCAGCTGCAACCATTGAGCCATCTACAGCACAGCAAAGTGAAACGCTAAAAGCTGCCAACAAAGCCCGTCGCCGCGTCACCATTCAAGAGGATGTTTATGCGCGACTGCAAGCGGCTGCATTGCAAGAAGGTCAGCCCGCTAGTTACTTAGCAAATGCAGCGATCTCAGCTTATTTGAGCAGTTTAGAACAAACTTAGTTTACTGCCTGTAGAACTGTTGCTCATAACATACAGGCAATGGTTCTACAGATTGAAGCAACCGTTTTGGCGCCCAGTGGTGCTATTTACCAATACAAAAGCGGCTAAAGATGCGGTCGAGAACAGATTCGGTTACATCTTCACCCAGAATTTCGCCAAAGGCTTGAATGGCGTTGCGGAGGTCGATCGTCCAAAAATCAAGCGGCAGTTGATCGGCGATCGTCCCTTGTACATGCTGTAAGGCTGCTTTAGCTCGGGTCAGAGCCGCAGTTTGACGTTGGTTAATTGCAATATCCAGATTCGCCGCCTGAAGCCTGCCAGACTGGACGATCGTTAAAATAGCTGCTTCGAGGTCATCAATACCCTGATTAAGAGCAGCGGCAGTTTTAGCGTAGGGGAGTAGGGAGTAGGGAGTAGGGAGTAGAGGTACAGAGAGGGAGTCAAGCAAATCGATTTTGTTGAATACCAGGATCAAAGGACGATCCTTTACCTGTTCGTAAATGACTTGATCGTCCTCTGTCCAGCCTGTTTGAGCATCAATAGTCAGCAAAACGAGATCAGCATTTTGAGCCGCAAGACGCGATCGCTCTACGCCGATTTTCTCCACCTTGTCATCAGTGTCGCGAATGCCTGCCGTGTCTAGCACCTGAATGGGA
>DATNQS010000097.1:0-4688 GCA_036703925.1 Candidatus Sericytochromatia bacterium | reverse complement strand
ACGGTGTTCGAGCCACAGCGGTTGTTCCAGTTGCAGCGGTTGGGCAGTAAAGCTCAGGTCAATCTTGAGGGCGCGACAGAGTTTGCCGGGTCCGGCAGCAATGCGGTGAGGTTTTGGCTCTTTTTGTCGATCGATCCAGGGTGGAATCGTTTCAAGCTGGAGTGCCCGGATCAATACAGCGCTGGGCACTCCATCCAGGTCAGTGACAACATTCAGGCAGTAATACATCCCATAGATGAGGTAGACATAGGTCATGCCAGCAGGACCAAACATTACGCTGTTGCGATCGGTGCGGCGGCGATAGGCATGGCAAGCAGGATCACCTGGGGTATATGCCTCAGTTTCGACAATCTGCCCACGCCATGTCGTGCCATCGGGTAACAGTCGCACAAGGGTACAGCCGATGAGGTCAGGTGCAACGGCTGTAGAGGGGCGGGAAAACCAGGACGGTAAAATGACCAAACTTGTTGCGAGATTCTGTGAATTGGTAGGATTACGGAAAGACCGTTTTACAATCTTCAAACGTTTAAGAGCGTACTGCGATCGTATGCCGCTCTTTTAACTTAAAGTCAAACCTTCATTTAGAGAGGCCTAAAAAGATGGATGTTAAATTAGCGCTGGTTGTACTTACGGCTGTCTTTACAGTGGCGTGCTTGTTTTTCGGCACCAAAAACGGCTTCTACGACACTGACGACTACCACGGCAATGGTTCTGCTCATTGAGGCACTTGTAAGACCTGTGCAATCTGACTGCTGAGAGTGTCCAATACCTTACCGGCAGGAGCAACGCGCTTGTAAGGTAGCCTCTTATTGCCGTCGCCATAGAGCTTAGAACCTTGAAAAGGGAGTGTATGGGCTTGCCCCTAACCAGAATGCAACCCCTGCACCTTGTTTCAACTAATATGGCTACCGCTGTAAGACCAAGAGATGCAGAGACTTCAACGTTTTCTAACCGCATACGACATGGTTGTATTCATGTTGATATATTCATGTCGATACAGTGAGTTGGAGTGCATGGCTAGTTGGTTTAACCCTACGTTGATGAGTCGGCAATATTGCTTCATCGGTGTATCTGGTGCAGACGTGCAGGAATGTTTGGCTCTCTGCACTAGACTGCTGGACAACTAAGCCTGAATCTTTGATTTTGCTAACGAAAGCGCCGTCCTGCAAGATAACCGACGTGAATGCCAGAGTAGGACGACGCGAACGTGAGTGAACTGGAATGTATAGCGTATGGTGTGGGAGCAGATGAGGGCATCTGCCTTCTGCTTAAGCTTGGGCGCTATCGGGTTTTATTGGACTGTGGGCTGGCAGATCTCTCTCCGCTGCTGGCAGACACGACGGTTCCTCCAGCCGATTTAGTGTTGTGCAGTCATGCTCATGCCGATCACGCGAGGGGCTTGCTGGCACTGCATCAAGCGTTTCCTCAGCTACCCATTTATGCGAGCGAGGTGACGACACAACTGCTGCCGCTGAACTGGTCTGACGTGAACCAGGATGCCGATCGGGGCGTGAGGACGATCGATCAGTCGTTACTTTGTCATGCCTTGCCCTGGCGCACTCCGATCGAGTTTTGTGATGGTCTTAGCGTTGAGCTGTATCCAGCAGGGCATTTGCCTGGTGCAGCAGCGTTCTTGCTTACCTATACACCGTTGCCAGAGGACGATCGCCCGGCTCGTGCCTACACCATTTTTTATACAGGCGACTTTTTTCTCTCAAATGCGCGACTGGTCGAAGGGCTACCCCTGGAAGAACTGCGAGGCATTGCGCCGGATGTCTTGATTGTGGAGGGTAGCTACGGCACGGCACGACATCCCCACCGTCGGCAGCAAGAAAATCAACTGGCAGAACGCATTGACCGAGCGATCGTCAACCAACAATCAATCTTACTACCAACGCCAGCGCTAGGGCTAGGGCAAGAACTCTTGATGCTGTTGCGGAGCCATCATTATTTTACTGGGCGTGATCTGGATATCTGGGTCGATAGCACGGTTGCCGCAGGCTGTGATGCCTACATGGAGATCTTGCCTCACCTGCCGACCGCGGTGCAAAACTTTGCTCGGCATCAATCCCTTTTTTGGGATGAGCGCGTGCGTCCACGGGTGCGTGCGCTAACCTCAGACCAGCAGTTCCATCTGGAGACGCATCCTGCGATCGTGCTAGCTGATGAAGCTGCCGATTTGAGCCAATACTATGGCACTAACCCTGAGGCATGGTTAGTCTTGCAGCCGCAGCAACCGCACTTTGGAGGAGGGGAGAGAGGAGAGAGGAGAGAGGAAAGCGATCGTTCAACTGGCGATCGAGCCTCCAAAGATGCCCCTTCTCCATCTTCCCTTCCCTCTCATTCCTCCCCCCTCACCGAAACCTACCTGCTGGCGCAGCATGGCGATGGTCCTGGTACAGCGCAGCTAATTCATAACTTGCGCCCGCAGCACGTGGTTTTCATTCACGGTTCGCCCGCTTATTTAGCAGATCTAGCAGGCTTAGAAGAACTGCACAACCGCTATCACCTGCACACACCGTCGGCAAACAGCCTGGTTGAACTGCCGATCGGCGAGACGTTTTTGCACACTGCTGCTCCTGAAGCCAGCTATGAAGGTGAATTGACCGAACTCAATACGCTCGTCAGTATTACGTTGCCGGATGCAATTACAGCCGATCCGCGCTGGCGGCAATTAGCCGATACGGGACTGGTAGAGGCTCGCTGGCAGGGTGATGAACTGGTGTTGCGGGGTCTGCCACAACGGGAACTCTTGCGACCCAGCGATCGCCTGCTGGACTGGGTGGATGGTAATTCGCCGCTGCGTAGCTGCTGTGGCAATTGTCGCCATTATCGTGGACAGCGCTGCTGGAATCAGCTTTCGCCCTTGTTTGAGTTTAAGGTCGCGCCAGAGGGTTTTTGTCCCGTCTTTGAGCCGCTTCAACCGCCAGAGGATCAAGCCTGACTGCCTTTGCTCAAGTTTAGGTTTAGCTTGTGAAGTGAGTTGTAGAGCGCAGGCATATCGTTCTAGCAGAGAACCTTCAAAGGAGAACGTACAGCACTAACCTGGCAGCCTTACCGTGATTCTCAGCACCGGGTTTAGTGTCGATCGCCCATACCCTAAACTATTAGAAATGTTGATGAGTCTAATACCGATGAAACCCCTCGCTTCAGCTAATCGTGTTAAACCCGCTAAAGCTGTGAGTCTAGCGATCGCAGTGCTAGCGATCAGTTTTCTCTCTGCTGCCTGTCAAGAAGCGGCTGCACCGCCAGCCAGCACTTCTGCTGGTTCACCGTCACCTGGGACACCCGCTGCTGGTGATGCCAAAAGTCTAAAAATTGGCACCCTGCTGCCTGCAACGGGCGACCTAGCTTCTGTCGGTCAGCCAATGCTAGCGGCAGTCCCACTACTGGTCGAAACTGTTAACCAGTGCGGCGGCGTTAATGGCTCTCCTGTGACACTCTTAGCCAACACTGATGACCAAACTGATCCAACGGCGGGTGCAGATGGTATGACCAAGCTCGCAGAAGTGGATAAAGTAGCAGGCGTGGTTGGGTCATTTGGCAGTAGTGTTTCAGCGGCGGCAATTCCGATCGCCATCCGCAACAAAGTGATGCTCGTTTCCCCAGGCAGCACCAGCCCAGTCTTTACCGAACGGGGTCAAAAAGGCGAATTTCAGGGCTACTGGGCGCGTACAGCTCCACCAGATACTTATCAGGCACGGGCACTGGCAAAGCTTGCCTATGAAAGAGGCATTCGACGAGCAGCCACAGTCGTCATCAACAACGACTACGGCAGAGGGTTTGAGAAAGAATTTGTGCAGGCGTTCAAGACGCTCGGCGGCACCATCACCAATGAAGCAAAGCCCGCTCGCTATGACCCCAAAGCCACCACGTTTGCAACCGAAGCCCAAGCTGCCTTTGGCAATAAGCCCGAAGGAGTTGCTGCGGTCGCCTATGCCGAAACAGGTGCGCTGTTGCTGAAAACTGCCTATGAGCAAGGACTAAGTAAAGGGGTGCAAATCCTACTGACTGATGGTTCCAAATCTGATCAATTTGCCACTCAAGTAGGCAAGACAAGCGATGGCAAATTTATTTTGCAAGATGCAGTAGGCACCATTCCCGGTGCTGATGGCAAAGCGCTTGATGCATTGACCAAACTCTGGCAGGCGAAATTCAAGCAAGCTCCTGCTGCGTATGCACCCCAAGCATGGGATGCTGCTGCCTTGCTGGTACTCGCTGCTCAAGCTGCCAAAGCAAACACGGGTGATGCCATTAAGAGCAAAATTACTGAAGTGGCAAATGGTCCTGGTAAGGACGTAAGCGACGTGTGCGAAGGGCTGAAGCTATTGAGTCAGGGTGAGACAATCAACTACCAGGGAGCCAGCGGCAATGTCGATATTGACAAAAACGGAGATGTCTCTGGTGTCTACGATGTGTGGCAAGTGGCAGCAGACGGCACGCTAAAGACAGTCAGTAAGGTGAGCCCTGCAATTAAGTAGAGAGTAAGGGAAGGGGGAGCAGAGCGTGTTCTGGCTCCTAGCTCCCCCTTCCCATTCATACTGTTGTCTCTAGTTCATTGCAGCGCCTTAAAAGCCTGCAAAGTTGTAGCCAATCCCGATTAAAACGCCCAGTTCAATGCCATCAATCAAGCCTGCGTTCGCGGCAGCGGTCAGCGTGAGTTGGCGAGAGAGAGGCACATCAACGCC
>DATNQS010000096.1:0-4303 GCA_036703925.1 Candidatus Sericytochromatia bacterium | reverse complement strand
GGATTAGTCGCTAGCCTACTTGAAACCGCACAACGTGAGGGCTATGACCTGATCTCGCTGGCACCACAGTTTCTCTTGAAGTATCCAGGTGAATTGCTGCTGCATCCGGCGCTGCTGCTGACGCTGGTCTATCGCTTTGGTCCGGCTGGCGAAACAGGAAATCGCCCTGATCGCGTGATGGCAAATGGACAATGCTTTTTTTGCCGTCGATCGCAGCTTACTCAAGTGGGTGGCTACACAGTTGCCCGTCGCTCCTTTTGTGATGATGTGACGCTAGCACGCGCGATTGCGGCTCAGGGGGCTAATGTCGCTTTTTTGGATGGCGCAAACCTGCTGAAAGTGCGGATGTATGAAGGTGCCGCCGAAACCTGGCGCGAATGGGGACGATCGCTCGACCTTAAAGATGCCGCTTCCCCTGGTCAAGTTTGGGGCGATTGGTTGCTGCTGCTGGCAGTGCAAGGACTGCCCATCCCGATCGTGCTGCTGCTGCTAAGTGACGTAATTAGCGGTGGCAGTACGCCTGTGGTGCTAGCTGCGTTTAGCTTAAATGTATTGCTGGTGCTAATCCGTGTAGGGTTGACGTTTGCAATCTCGCCTTCCTGTGATCGCACCCAGGCTAGCTCCGCTTGGCTCTTCTGGGTGTCTCCCCTCGCCGACCCAATTGCTGTTCTGCGGCTCTTTCTATCTTCTGTGCAAACGCCGACTCAGTGGAGAGGGCGAAGTTATGGCAAGGGATGAGGAAGGAGCAGTTTTGAGTTGTTTAAGCCTTTAGCTTTTATCCTTCAGCCTTTGCCAGGGCCCTCGCTCCCCTGCCTTTTAACTCTCCAAATATTTCAGATTGTTTCAACCACTGATGCTCACGCTGAATGTGCCTTCGGTTCGTAGTAGAGTTAAGGGCAATAAAGCTGTATGAGTTGAAGCTTAACAATCAAGAGGGAAAAACACTCATGGTTCAGCGCGGTTCTAAAGTCAAAATTCTTCGTAAAGAGTCTTACTGGTTCCAGGACTATGGAACAGTTGCATCGATCGATCAGAGCGGCACTAAGTACTCTGTGATTGTGCGGTTCGACAAGGTTAACTATGCAGGTGTAAACACCAACAACTTTGCTTCCAATGAAGTGGTTGAAGTGGCACCCCCATCTAAGAAAACAGGTAAAACAAAAACGACCGGTGGACAAACCCCGATCGACGCTTCGATCCGTAAAACAAGCAGCGATGGTGAGGTTGGCAGACCTGGCGTTTCACCAGACGGTTCAGTAGTCAACGATCCTACGACTAAGGCAGAAACGCCAGGCGGCAGCACGCTTGTCGAAGGCGATCCTAATCAAGGGACAGAAGCCCGCTAGGGTTTGTTAGCTCTGGACTTGAGGCTGTAGACGTTAGACTAAAGTTCAATGTCCAGCGCTGCACATCTTTAGCTTAGGGTTTCGTGTTCTGTGCCTGAATTGCCTGAGGTAGAAACAGTTCGGCGGGGTTTAAACGACGTAACCCTGCATCAAACAATTCAGGGTGGGGATGTGTTGCTCGATCGCACCATCGCCCACCCTTTTTCAGTGCCAGCTTTTTTGATGGGATTGAAAGGAACTGCGATCGTGCAGTGGCATCGACGCGGTAAGTATTTGTTAGCCGAATTAGAGCCGTCAGCCGTCAGCGGTCAGCCGTCAGCCGTCAGCAGATCTGGAATTTCTGCCCTACCGTATCGTCCGATCGCTGCTTCTCCCTCCGCCACCTATTCAACCTTCCACTCCCCTCACTCCTCACCCCTCACTCCTCTCCTCTCCTGGCTCGGTGTCCACCTCCGCATGACGGGGCAGCTCCTCTGGGTAGACCAAACTGAACCGCTGGAAAAACACACCAGAGTCCGATTATTCTTCGGGGATGGTAAAGAATTGCGCTTTGTGGATCAGCGCACGTTTGGGCAGATGTGGTGGGTGCCGCCAGAGAACGAGCCAGAGCAGATCATCACAGGCTTGCAGCAGCTCGGACCAGAGCCGTTTTCAGAAGAGTTTTCGGTTCCCTATCTAACGCAGCAGCTTCAGCGCCGCCGTCCCGTCAAAAATGCGCTGCTGGATCAGTCGATCGTTGCTGGCATTGGTAATATCTACGCGGATGAAGCGCTCTTTCTCAGCGGCATTCATCCTCAAACGCTTTGCATTGATCTTAAGCCGTCGCAAATTGAGCGGCTGCGATCGCACATTATTCAAGTCCTTGAGGCAAGCATTGAGGCAAAAGGCACCTCGTTTCGCACGTTTCGCAATGTGGCAGGGGTTAACGGTAACTACGGCGGCTCTGCCTGGGTGTATGGGCGGCATGGCGATGTTTGCCGCAATTGTACATCCGCGATCGAACGCCTTAGAATGGCAGGGCGATCGGCGCACTTTTGTCCAACGTGTCAGAGGCAGGGATGAGTTTTGAGTTTTGAGTTTTGAGTCAATGCTGACTGCTGAAGGCTGAGAGCTAATTCTGGCGGCTGAACGCTGGCGGCTAAAGGATAAAGAATGAAGGGATTGGTGAGTGTAGGGTTATTTTTAGGTGTTGGTCTGGTATCAGTTGCACCTGTGCTAGCTACATCGGCAGAGACGTATCGGCAACAGGGCTTGAGCTATCGAGAGCAGGAACGCTACCCGGAGGCGATCGCTGCTTTTGAGCAAGCGGTTGCTATGGAACCCACGAATCTTTCTGGCAAGGTTTTACTGGGCTGGACGCAACATAAGGCAAAGCAGAATGCCGCTGCTGCCAAAACGCTCCTGCAAGCTTTGGAGCTAAACCCTTTCAATGTGCAAACCCTGAATGCGCTAGGCATTGTTTACCTGGTTGAAGGGCAATTGACGGCGGCGATCGCCGCTCACGCCTGGGCAGCTACACTACAACCCACAAACGAAATTCCGTCCTACAATCTCAGTCTTGCCTTTGAGCGCATGGGACAGTACAACTTCGCGATCGCCACTGCCAAGACAGCCGCCAAGCTAGAACCCACAAATCCGCATCCCTTGGTCGCGCTGGCGATCGCACATTGGGCTAATGGTGAGAAAGCTCAGGCGCAACAGGCATATCGTCAAGCACTCAGCGTCGATCCACGTTATAGCGATGCTGCTTTTCTCAGTTATCTGGATGAAGCAGGCTTTAGTCAGGATCAGATTGAGCGATCGAAAATAGTGCTGCAAACCGTGCGTTAGGCAGCCTAACGGCGAGTCCTTGAGCGATGGTGGACAACGAATGAAGGTGGCAGAATAAGCCAAGCTTTGGAGCGGTTGCCAAAAGCTTGATAGCTACACAAAAAGGTAAATAAAGCGGCGATCGTCGAGCCTCTATCAAACTTCCCCTGACGCAAAAAAACGCACTGTGCGTGAACACAATGCGCTGCTGTTTAAAAGCTCCGTAAACTAATGTCCAGGCGAGAAATCGTTTTGCGGTACGCTGACGAAACTCTGTGGACCTCCGGTAAACGATGTGGGCGGTCTACGGGGCGGTGGATCACGCGGAGGCGTGTAAGACGGTAAGACCACTGCCGTTAAAAGCAGTAAAGAACAGAGAGCCTGTCCACCTTGAAGCAGTGGTGAGGTCTGAGGGAGCAAGCCCCTGAATCCAGAGGCTTTGATAGCTTGTGATATGTTTTGTGTCATGGCTCTGAAGGCGATTTACGTACATGATTTATGGGTTGGTAGATCACCTCTCCTCAAACATGCATTCTCAAAAAAGGGGTGAAAATGCAAACCTGGAACGATCGTGCTCAAACCTGGCTAAGAGACCGCTCTAAGACGATTTCAGGAATCCAGGTAAAACTTTTGCAAAAAGTGCTTGCTGGAACTGTCTTGGTAGATGTCCCCATTTGCACCACTGAAGGCAGAGACGGTCAGCCAAGTATATGAGATGAGCCAGGCAACGATAGGCGTAAGGGAAATGCGCACTATACCTAGAGCTTAGGTCAGTTTTTTTACACCAGGCTTGCAGAAAAGTGACAACTTTGTGACCATATTGCACACCGAATGCGCCTACTGAAACCAGGGTTTAGTGAGAGGAAAAACAAGCTCGCAAAGGGTTCCTTGAGGGGAGGCAGCTTCGCGCTTAAACTTCCCGCCTAACCTGGAAGCAAGTTTACGAGCATGTTTTGTACCTTCGCCAGGAGCGGCTGTGGTGATGCCCCTGCCGTTGTCAGAGACTTGCAAGCAGTACCATTTTTGGCTCTGTGTACCTGTGACATCGAGGTGGGTTGCGTCTTCAGCGTGTTTGCCTACATTGCACAAGGCTTCTTCAATGAAACGGCATAAGTCCCGCTTTTGGTCGATCGTCAACGATCGTTTTT